>NZ_QUGD01000039.1:0-11108 GCF_003478795.1 Clostridium sp. AF21-20LB
ATATCATGATGATTTTTTTTGAACAAATAGAAAAATGAAATGTGGATCGGAGGAAATGGAGAGATGAAAATATCTACAGCGGAAATAAAAATGTTAATAAAAAAAATGTGTAAGCAAGGGTGGGAGCTATACAGTAGCAGATTTAAAAAATTATATTACAGCCAATAGTGATAAAGAAATGACGAGAGGTCAGCTTTCTGGGGCGGTGTTTCAGCTGGCTGATGCAAAAGAAATTATCAGAGTCGAAAGAGGACTGTACTCAAAAAATGCAATGTCTGCTTTTGATGAGGAGAGCATGGAGAGTCAGGAGAATAGCGAATTAAAAGAAGAACTTTACAAAACATTAAGTAAAATTGAAATAGAATTAATCAATGTAATGGGTAACATTGATATCTGGAATCTGAGTGGAGAAGAGTTTGAACTAATAACAAAGGTGCGTGAACTTAAGAGTGCAATCGCTCAGATTAAAGTGCAGTGTAGATAGGAAGCTGGAGGTGTTTCAGAGCAAATAACAAAGGAGAAATGCGAATACAATAAAAAGAAATATTTGCTCTTAGACTTTTTGGTACTTAGGAGGATAAGGATGGAGAAGGTACAGGAAACACGTTTATATAAATATTTAAAAGAAAAGGACAGTCAATTTATAAGTCAATTGGATGAGGTTATAAAATATGCTGAAGATATGCTTCCGCTGATTAACAAAGTTTTTGCAAGTTATACAATACACGGAATACGACATTCTATCGATATAATGGAATATATGTATCAGCTTATACAGCATTGCTGAAAGTCTTGTATTTAGCGACATTTGAAGCAACGAAACGCTGGACCAGTACAATTCGAAATTGGGGGCAGGTTTATGGGGAGTTGAGTATTATGTATGAGAATAGGCTTCCGGAATAATCAAAAAAGAGGTATGTCAAGAGCGGGTGGGCGGATCCCCCCGCCCGCTCTTGACATACCCAGAATCGCTGTTATATATAAAGCAATGGCTAAAAGCCTATTTTATAAGCCTTTAGCCATTCTAATCATAGAAGAATCTTATTTACAGAGATTTTTTCATACTCGAAAAATGGGCACCTAAATATCCGAACTCGATGAAACGCTGGAGGGATAATTGGGATGCTATTTCGCCGATTTTCAAGTTTTCATACTCTCGCAGTGGCTGAAAACTCGTTTTGTAAGCTTTTAGCCACTTTATTAAGTATGAAGGTTTTGCGTAAAAGCTCACTGGCACAAATAATACAACAAACTTCTCACCCCACATCTCACCTTAACATTTACCCAAATACCGCCCACTTTTCCGTTAGCGCCCAACTCAACTATTAATTTTACATAATCATATTTAATGATTTCAAGCTGATAATCTGGCATACCACAAGGTAAATCCATTCTTAGATACACTGGCTCATTTTTGTTCAATTTAAGAGGATGCTGTATACCATCTTCTAAGGCGGAGGATATACGTGTTCGTTTTGGCTTGCCTTTCTCAGTGCGGTTCAGAACATATACGATTATATCATATATGCCATCTGGAGAGCTGAGTTTTATCGTTTCCTTTTCACCTAGTAGAAACTGCCGGTTAAATTCCTCATCTTTGTCAACAAGAATATATTCAAAATTTTCATTATAAAGTGGCATATTTCGTTTTAGTATCCATATTTTACCGATGACAAATAAAACGAAGAGAATGATTGTGCAAAAATTTGCAAGGCCACTGGCATTCGTAAAAAAATAATTTATATGATTGAAAAGTAAAATTACGATTATACCAATCTTTTGCATATGATTTACCGTTCTTTCGGGTGGAATATTATTGAAACTACCATTATTTATTTTAATTATAATATGCCTCCAAGTTATGTACAAGAAGAAAGTCTGTTTTTTCGGTAATGTTTTGCCTCCTATTCGAGAAATTGCCCGACAATTCTTTTCCATAAACGATATTCTCAACTTAAAAAAATATATTGACAAATATAGGTGTTACTACCGAAGGTAACAAAGCAATGAGTGACATAACCAATAGACTCCAAAGATACGATGCTTTCAGGGGAAAGCTTTGATAAAAAACATTTATCAGATATCAGACAAACGAAAAGCAATAGTGATTTTTGACAAAATCACAGAAAAATGCTCCCTAAAAATCCAGACGCGATGAAACGCTGAACCAACATCATTCGGAACTGGGAAAATCACTGTTGTTATAAAGCAACGGTTAAAAGCCCCATCCCCTCTCACTTATTCATATCCGTATCAATCACCCTAAAAATTCGTTTCACAACCACCAATAAATTAAAAATGACTAAAAACGAGCAGGCATAAATTAAAAAGCTGAAAACCCAGCTAAGCTGTCCTGTGAATAAATTTACTAAACACAGGATTAATACAGATACACACATGGTTATTTCAAACATGACAATATAATAGGTTTCTATCAATGCCTGTTTTGAGGTGTTTGCTTCTATACTGTAATAATCCAAATCTTCTTTAATTTTAGCTTTCATCTGGATGATGGTTGTCAAAAGTGCAAATAACATGGATGTTAAAATGGAAATTAATACAGTTAAAATATTTTGGATCGTTTCGCTGATTGGATTTTCTCTGGCAATAATTCCAGCCAGAAGAATCGGCAGGATCATATAATTTAAAAGTGGTGCTATCAACAAATGTCCTTCTTTATCCTTAAAACAACTAAAGTAATTTTTAAAAATATCCACCAAGGAAGCGTATTTAAGTTTAAGAACACAGCTATTAAACAACCATATTACCAGTATGATACTCAGAGAACCTTCTCTGCTTAATATCCAATGTTTCATCAATTCACCTTCTTATGCTAACCCCATGCTCCGCATATATTCTTTTGCTGTTTCGCGCATTTCGGACTTTAATATGTCTACATCGGGATGCCCTGTTTTGACTCCGGCCTGATCGGTGATGTCTTCTGTCACAACCAGGGCATCTAATTGCCGATATCAATGGTTTTTTCTGTCTTGCCTAGGCGAAATTTGAATTTCAGGCAGTCATAATCGAAATCGGATACAGAAACAACTTCACATAAGCTCCGCTGTCCTCTTAAGACCTCCCGGATCTTATCGGCGCCCTTTTCAAGAAAACCCAAAGGATTATGGATGATCCGTTCTTCATACACGGCCTCATCATTTCCGCGTATCCCATTTCGCTCAGAAATATCCTGGGAAATTCCGTATTTAATCATCCGGAGTTCTTTTAAAACACCATCTACCAGGTAGTGTTCTACATATTCTTTAGGCATAAGAGTTTCTAATGAAAAGTTCCAGCCTTCATATGTGTGTCTGACAAATTTTTTCATGCGGTGTTCAAATGCTGATTTCATGCTGCTGCGGCCTCGGTCTGAAAAATAAGTATGCCACGTTCCGGTCTTATAGGAGACAGTGCCAGATAGAAAGCGAATGGTATAACTTCAGCCTCTTCAACGGTCTTCTTGTGGGTCAGTTTTCTGGTTTTTGTGTGAATGAGTTCGGCTTCAGTTCCATATTCTCCGGTTTTTACAACTCCTGTAAAAGCATTAAAAATAATATGTCCATCCTCATCTTTTACACATTCCACCTCAAATGAGTTGACTTTAAAAATGTTCTCAGCATGGTTATCAATATCAAATTGTTTCGCATTCTGTTTAGAGAAAGCTGAAATCATATCTATAAAAGTTAAATGTCCATGTTTCTTTTCAAAGTGATACTTTCCAGTATGAAAAACATTTAAAGCATATATGGTTAAACCTATTTTTTTCATGGCATTGGCCTCCGAGGTATTATTTATAAATCTGTAATTTGTAAATGCTAACAAGCCAATTATAGAACTTATGTTCTGCGATGTCAACTGAGTTCGCTATCAGTCCGATATGTATTTCTAAGTAAATATAGAATTTTGCCTTTTTACCCTTTATTTTAAGAATTTCCTAAACATTCCTTCCCACAAACTTCTATTGAATCCCCCCACAAACCGTAGTATAATAAACTAGACTTCGCATAGGCACAAATCCTCTAAAATCAGGCGTGCCGGATGCGGATGTATGAAAGCGCGTTAAGAGACGCAGAATAAGAATCAAAAGCACGTGGAGTAAGCTGCCTGTGATCAATGTCATGGTCAGATGAAAGATGGAACATAGGATGGATCGAGATCGTATCCGGGCAGCCAGAAGGCGGCTCCGGGATGGCGAAGCATACCCATTGTGCACCTGAAAGCAGGGAAAATGCAAAGGAGAGTGCGGTATGTGGTATGTGATCCAAACACAGACAGGCAGGGAACAGGAGCTGACAGAATGCATCGAACGCGTTTTGAAAGGAAATGGGTACCGCGCCTGTTTTGTGATTGAGCAAGAATGCGTCTGGCGCAATGCCGGGGAACTTTTGGAATACCAGAAACCGCTCTTTCCATCCTATGTCATCGCGGACACCGACACGCCGGAGGAATTCTTTCTGGCGTTAAAGCGGGTCCCGAAGCTTTCCAAACTCCTGCGGACGGACTGTGAATTCTGGTCGATTCGGGAAGAAGAGAAGAAACTGCTCTGCCAGATGATGGAGTTGGATGAATGTCTTGTCCGCCGCTCCTTTGTCACCCTCGACGAAGACGACAACATCCTAACTGCCCAGGGACCATTATCCTTCTTCCTGGACAAGATTGTACGCAAGCGCATCCGCAAGCGGATCGTGACGGTGGAGGTCGAGCTTCTGGGAGAAAAGCGCAGGATAGAACTGGGGATCCGTCTGCCGGAAGATAAGTAAGACAAAGGTAAGGGACAGACTGTAAAAACAGAACCTTAAATTATAAAATTAAATAAAAAGGAAGGAACCAAAACACAAAAGCATGAATCAATTCGAACCATATAAGCGGCTGATCAAGCTGGGCTTTGCACTGATTCTGATCGCGCTGCTGACAGGACTTTACGGTGCCATCTGGATCAACTGGTACAACAAGATCATCTGGGCGCCGTTTTTCCGCAGGGGTAACTGGATGATGATATTCATCTATGGACTCCTGCTTATTTTCTTTATGCAGCTGTACGGCGGATTTAAGATAGCGCTCCTGAAACGGGGCAATCTGATCTACTCGCAGATACTGGCGGTGGTAGTCACCAATATCATTACGTATTTCCAGATCAGTGTGCAGGATAAGAAATTCACGGCACCTCTGCCGCTGGCAGTCAATCTGGTCGGCGCAGTCATCATCATTCTGGCATGGACGATGACATTTCTGTGGCTGTACCGGGGGATGTTTCCACCGAGAGAACTGCTGCTGATATCGGGCGATCACTCCGACTATCATCTGATCGAAAAGATGAACGCCCGCGAAGATAAATACATCATCAGCCAGATCATCAGCTATCACGAAGGCCCGGAACGGGTAAAGGCGGAGATTGCCAGATATGACAGCGTGATTGTCGGAGATATTCCGGCGCACGAGCGCAACTATATCATCAAATACTGCTTCGGACGGAATATCCGGACTTACAGTGTACCAAAAATTTCAGACATTCTGCTTCGGAGTTCGGTGGAACTGAATCTGTTTGATTCGCCGCTGCTGCTTTCGAGGAATAACCAGGGACTGCAGATTGAACAGGCCATCATGAAGCGGATCATCGATATCATCGGATCGCTCGTCGAATCGTTATCACGATTCCGGTTTTTTTGATTGTAGGAATCAGCATCAAGGTGACAGACGGCGGACCGGTGATTTATCATCAGACGCGCCTCACAAAAAATGGCAAGAAATTTCAAATCTATAAATTCCGGACCATGGTGCAGAATGCGGAGGCGGATGGAAAGGCAAGACTGGCCAGTGAGGACGATCCGAGAATCCTGCCGATTGGCCGCCTCCTTCGTGCAACCCGCCTGGACGAGCTGCCACAGATTTACAATATTCTGAAAGGCGATATGTCCATCGTGGGTCCGCGGCCGGAGCGCCCGGAATTAGCAGCCGAACTGGAAAAAGAGATACCGGAATTTTCCTTCCGCCTGCAGGTCAAAGCCGGACTGACCGGTTATGCCCAGGTATATGGAAAATACAACACAACCCCTTATGACAAGCTGAAGCTGGATTTGACGTACATACGGAACTATTCTGTTCTGGAAGATCTGAAGCTGATTATCATGACGCCGAAGATCATGCTGATGAAAGAGAGTACGGAAGGGGTCAAAGAAGAACAGGAGCCGACAAACGGAAAATAAAACATGGAAAAACAAGCAGATATACGCATTTTGATTGCCTGTCATAAGCCAACGTATGTGCCGGAAAATCCCCTTTTTTATCCGATACAGGTGGGAACGGCTCTGACAGATCGGCGGCTGGAAGGAATGGCATACCATGACAATGAGGGCGATAATATATCCGAAAAAAATCCAGATTATTGCGAACTGACAGCCCAGTACTGGGCGTGGAAACATTTGGATTGCGATTATTACGGATTTTTCCATTATCGCCGTTATCTGACCTTTCGCAATCTAAGCCCGGTGACTGCGAAAGGGAAAATAATAGGAAAACGTCATATCCCATATATAGAATTAGATTCCGTATGGGAAGATCTGACACCATACTGGATCGAGGAAGACTGGATGTGCCGCCAGATCGAACAATACGATCTTCTGACCGTGTATCGCGAACGAATCAATACAACGGTTTACCGACAATACTGTCAGTATCATGATGGAAACAATCTGAATCAGATGCTGGCACTTTTAAACCGGATTTATCCGGAATATGCAGATGCGGCGGACGCATATATGCATTCCAAAGAAATCTATTATATGAATATGTATATCATGAAAAAAGAGCTGTTCCAGAAATACATGGAATGGCTTTTTACGCTTTTAAGCGCCTTTGAAGCAGAGAGAAAAGAAGCAGACAGGCAGAAACAGGAGCCGAGACTGATTGGGTATCTGGCGGAGCGCCTGTTCGGCATCTTTTACTTATATCAGAGAAACAGGGGGACGCAGTGTGCGGAACTTCCCTATCTGAAATTCTATCATACCGAACCGGGAAAGGAGGAAAGCACATCCAATATACGGGAATTCAGGCTAAAACCGACAAAGATCAAAATAAAAATAGACATGCGCAGATTAAACCGCTTATTTCCGGCAGGAAGTTTAAGACGGGTTCTGCTGCGCGGACTTTTTCTGAGATAAAAGAAAAAAGAGAGAAAGGAAAAAGATATGAATTTGTTCTTAAAACGACTGGGCGGATTTTACAAATACCGCTTCCTGATGCAGCAGCTTGTCACAAAAGACATCAAGCTGAAATACCGCCGGAGCTTTCTGGGGTATCTTTGGAGTATTCTGAATCCGCTGATGGTTATGGTTATCATGGTAATTGTATTCTCCAATATGTTCCGGTCGGATATTACCAATTTCCCGGTATACCTGATTATCGGACAGACTCTTTATAACTTTATGAGTGAATCAACCACACAGGCGATCTTTTCCATCATTGGAAATGCGTCCCTGCTAAAAAAAACGTATGTACCGAAATATGTATTTACCGTCTCCAAAATCACAAGTTCCTTTGTAAATATGATATTTGCTCTGGGGGCACTTATTATCGTATTTATCGTGTGCCGGGTAGTCCCGAATGTATTCTTCCTGTTCATTCCGGTGATTCTTTTGCAGGAATATCTGTTCTGCCTGGGACTGGGAATGCTGTTAGCACAGGGATGTGTATTCTTCCGTGATATCCAGCATATTTACAATGCAGTACTGACCGCATGGATGTACCTGACCCCATTATTTTATCCGATCACCCTGCTTCCGGAGGCACTGCGGAAACTGGTTATGACCCTGAATCCGATGTACTTCTATATCACGCAGTTCAGACAGATCGTTCTGGAATGCCGGATGCCAGATTTGTATCTGATCATCGCCGGATTCGTGGCAGCAGGTATCGCACTTCTGGTCGGAGTGGGCGCGTTCTTAAAGACGCAGGATAAATTTATCTTATATATCTAGGAGGCAGAAATGGCATCGGACAAAGATACAATCATAAAAGTAACCAATGCGGCGGTCCGTTTCAATATGGCTTCCGAGCGCATCGATAACTTAAAAGAATATTTTGTAAAACTAATCAAACGGGAGCTCATGTTTCAGGAATTCATGGCTCTGAAAGATATCAATTTTGAAGTAAAACGCGGGGAAGCATGGGGCCTCATCGGAACCAATGGTTCCGGAAAATCAACCCTGTTAAAACTGATCTGCGGCATCCTGAAGCCGTACCGGGGCACGGTAGAGGTAAAGGGAAGTATCGCGCCCTTGATCGAGCTGGGCGCCGGATTCGACGGCGAACTGACTGCGACGGAAAACATCTATCTGAATGGTGCCGTTCTCGGTTACAGCAAAGAATTCATGGATGCACACTACGATGAGATCGTCGAATTTGCAGAACTCAAAGACTTCATGAATATGCCGATCAAGAACTACTCCTCCGGTATGGCAGCCCGCCTGGGATTTGCTATCGCCACGATCGTGCAGCCGGAGATCCTGATCGTCGATGAGGTGTTGGCCGTCGGAGATGCGGCATTCCAGGAAAAATGCCAGGAACGCATGCATCATATGCTGGAAAATGGAACGACACTTCTCTTTGTCTCCCATACGATGGCAACCGTGCGGCAGCTCTGCGACCATGCAATCTGGCTGAACAAGGGAAATGTGGTTATGCAGGGCGAGGCAGAGAGCGTCTGCGATGCTTATATGGAAAGCCTGAATCTGCCGGAAAACGCATAAAAATCCCGCAAAATGCTGTAGATGAAAGGAATGTAATATACATGGAAAAACAAGCAGGACAGATCCCGGATATCCGGATCTATGTGGTCTGCCACAAACCGGCCTATGTGCCGGAAAACCCATATTTATACCCGATTCAGGTAGGAACGGCACTCTCCGGAACAAAACTTCCGGGGATGCTGCATGACGATGAGGGAGACAATATTTCCGAACGGAATAAGACATACTGTGAGCTGACGGCACAGTATTGGGCATGGAAAAACGAAGAGGCGGATTACTATGGATTTTTCCATTATCGCCGCTATCTGGCATTTGACCCGTCGCTCAATAAAGATGATGGATGGGGAAATATCGCCTATGACCGCATCTCAGAAGAAGCGATCGAGGAAATGAAACTTCAGCCGGAGATTATGCGCGATCTGATCACAAAATATGATGTGATCAGCGTCCGTGGCCGCCGATATCCGCGGATCAAAACAGAAGGAAAACCGATGGATGTGTACCATGAATATGGCATGGTTCCTTTCCAGCACCGGAAAGATCTGGATATTACCCTGCAGATCTTAAAGGAAAAATATCCGGCATTTGCACAGACAGCAGATTCATATATGCAGTCCGAAACCGCCCATGAGTGCAACATGTTCATCATGAAAAAAGAGATCTATAAAAATTACTGTGCATGGCTCTTTGACATCCTTTTTGAGGCAGAAAAACGGATCGACAGTATCTGGTACAGCGTGGAAGAATACCGGGTGATGGGATATCTGGCAGAACGCCTTTGCGGCATCTACTATGAGTGGCTGAAAACCCAGCCGGGAATCCGGGCGGGAGAATTGCCGAAAACCCTGTTCAAAGAGACAGCGCCGAAAGCGGTTCTGGATCCGGTTTATCCAGCAGGCGTGCCGATTGTATTGTCTGCCAACGATAAATTTTCACCGTATCTTGACATCATGATCCGCTCGGTGATCGCGAATGCCTCACCGGAGAGAGAGTATGACATCATTATTCTATACAACGACATTTCTGAGAAAAATCAGCATCTGATTTCCATGGCAGCCAGGGACAAACAGAATATATCGATTCGTTTCATCCGAGTATGTGAATACTTCAATGCGGGCAAATTATTTGTCGATCAGCACTTGTCCGTAGAGACATATTACCGCCTGATCATCCCGGAGATCATGCCAAATTACCATAAGATCCTCTATCTGGACTGTGACATGGTGGCCGATCATGATGTGGCAGAATTGTATGATTTTGACTTGAAGGGAGCCGTGATTGGAGCGGCTAAAGATATCGATGTGGCAGGACAGCTGAATCTGAATCAGAACAACTGGCAGACCTATGCAACCGAGACATTGGGACTGGACAGTCCGTATGACTATTTCCAGGCGGGCGTCCTAATTCTTGATCTGGACGGACTCCGCAGGACGATGAGTTCGGAAGACATGATTCAGATGGCATTGACACATTCCTATCGCTGTCACGATCAGGATATTCTGAATATCGTGTGCAAAAACAAGGTAACCTACTTACCGCAGCAGTGGAACACCCTGATGGACTGGCAGGAGATAGGACGCAGCCGTATGGATATCCTCAAGATGGCGCCGAGACAGCTCTATGAAGCATACACACAGGCGAGAAAACGCCCGTATCTGATTCATTTTGCCGGATACCAGAAACCATGGGATGTAGTGGACTGTGACTTCGCGGAATATTTCTGGGAGTATGCGAAGCTGTCGCCGTATTATCCGATGATCCTGAGAAAAACGAAACGATGCCTGATGGATGAGAGAGAAGCGGAACTGTCAAGAATCGCAAAGATGGAGCAGAACGCGGGCATCCGAAAGATCGCCAATAAGGTGCTGCCGATTGGGAGTCGGAGGAGAGAGTGGGTTAAGAAAATTATAAAGTAAAAGATACCACGGGTACATATGAATAGATTATGAATGAGTGAAATACAAAAGTAAATGGTAAGGAGAATAAAATAATGGAGAATTATAAAGAGATCCTTCATTGCAAAGAAGAACAGACAATAGACACTTTACAATTAGAAAATAGTGAGTTAAAAAAAACGTCTCAGCTTAAAAGAACAACAGTTATTAAGTTTGACTAATGCAAATAAAGCATATGCGAATGAAATGATGCATTATATTGCAATGGCGGAAAAAGCTAACTTAGATAAGGAAATGATTCAAAATTCAGAGTTTTGGAAACTGACAAAACCGATAAGAAGATTAGTGGATATAATAAAGGGAGAAAAAAAAGAGTTTTGGAAACTGACAAAACCGATAAGAAGATTAGTGGATATAATAAAGGGAGAAAAAAAAGATAAAGATTCAGAAAAATTTGCACATGAAAAAA
>NZ_QUGD01000004.1:0-154446 GCF_003478795.1 Clostridium sp. AF21-20LB
TTCGCTTGGCTAATTTTAACCGTTATTACTGTTGTTTTGGTTTTGTTCTGAATGTTCTCTTGAACTTCAAGGCTTAACCAAAAGCCTTTGTTCTTAGAATTTTCAGGGTTTTACATACTGTTCAGTTTTCAAGGTTCCTGATGCTTTCGCATCGAACGCAGAAGGAGGGATTTGAACCCTCGCGCCGCTACTAACGACCTACTCCCTTTCCAGGGGAGCCCCTTCAACCTCTTGGGTACTTCTGCAGGTTGATTTTTATATCTTATGAAATTAACAACCGTTCTTGAAACGGAGAGAGTGGGATTCGAACCCACGCGCCCTTTCGGACAAACGGTTTTCAAGACCGCCTCGTTATGACCGCTTCGATATCTCTCCAAAAATGTGCTTAACCATTATATAATGGATATTCATTTTTGTCAAGGACTTTTTCACTTTCTTTTTGAAAGTTTTCACAATCACCTGTGCGTCTTGACTCTTTAATTTTCGTTTCCGCTTTCTCAGCGGCAACAGAACATATTTTATCACTACTAAAGTATAAAGTCAACTGTTTTTTTGACTTTATTTATATTTTTTCGACAATCAAAAAAAAGAGGACGAAAGACCCAAAAGTCCCTCATCCTCTTGATTCTATAACGTCTTCTGATTAGCCAATCAGCTTACCTACGTTCAGCTTAACGCCCGGGCCCATGGTAGAAGTCATGGTTACACTCTTTAAGTAAGCGCCCTTTAAGGTAGCTGGTTTTGCCTTCAGGATAGCGTCAATAAGCGTCTGGAAGTTGTCCGCTAACTGCTCCTCTGTGAAGGAAGCTTTACCTACTGGCACGTGGATAATGTTAGTCTTATCAAGTCTGTACTCGATCTTACCGGCTTTGATATCATTGATAGCTTTGGTTACATCCATAGTAACAGTACCAGCCTTCGGGTTCGGCATTAAGCCCTTCGGTCCAAGTACACGACCAAGACGTCCTACAACGCCCATCATGTCCGGAGTAGCTACTACTACGTCGAAGTCTAACCATCCCTCGTTCTGGATCTTCGGGATCAGCTCCTCAGCGCCTACGAAATCTGCGCCTGCAGCCTGAGCCTCTTCTGCCTTCGGTCCCTTAGCAAATACAAGGATACGAACGGTCTTACCAGTTCCGTGCGGCAGTACAACTGCACCACGGATCTGCTGATCAGCATGACGGCCGTCACAACCAGTTCTGATATGAAGTTCTACGGTTTCATCGAATTTAGCACCTGCAGCCTTCTTCACGATGGAGATGGCATCTGCAGCTTCATAAAGGCTTGCGCGATCTACTAATTTAGCAGCCTCTACGTATCTTTTTCCTCTTTTCATTATAAAAAACCTCCTAGTGGTATTGTCGGGGAATTCCCTCCCACGTTACTGATAAACATCCCGAAAATTACTCGGCAACTGTGATACCCATACTTCTTGCTGTACCAGCGATCATGCTCATAGCAGCTTCAAGGCTTGCTGCATTTAAGTCAGGCATCTTTAATTCTGCGATCTTCTGCAGATCCTCTTTCGAGATGCTAGCTACCTTAGTCTTGTTCGGTGTAGCGGAACCGGATTTAATCTTGCAAGCTTTCTTTAACAAAACGGCAGCCGGCGGAGTCTTTGTGATGAAGCTGAAGCTTCTGTCAGCATATACAGTAATAACAACCGGGATGATCATATCGCCCTGGTCTGCTGTCTTAGCGTTGAACTCTTTCGTGAACTGTACGATGTTTACACCGTGCTGTCCAAGAGCCGGACCTACTGGCGGAGCTGGTGTAGCCTTTCCAGCAGGAATCTGTAATTTAATATATCCTGTAACTTTCTTTGCCATTGTTGGCACCTCCTATAAATTGTGGTAATTGCGGGGATTTCCCTCCCACAGGCTCATAAATGAACCTCTTTACATCATCTTCTTGATCTCTGTGAAGTTCAGTTCAACCGGTGTCTCACGGCCAAACAGTTCTACACGAATCGTCAGGGTCTGTCTTTCCTCGTTGATGGACTCGATAACACCAACGGTATCTTTCCATGCCCCTGTCGTTACAACAACCGTGTCGCCGACCTCAAAGTCAACGACAACGCCGGTTTCCTTAAATCCGAGACCGGCCATCTCCTCTTCCGTCAAAGGAACCGGTTTGGAGCCCGGACCAACAAACCCGGTCACTCCGCGGGTGTTGCGTACTACGTACCAGGTATCATCATTCATAACCATGTTGATCAGTACGTATCCGGGAAACATCTTCTTGGCAACCTGTTTATTGGCTCCATTCTTGACTTCGATAACTTCCTGCATCGGCACGGAAACCTCTAAGATCTGATCCTGAAGGTTCCGGTTCTCGATCGTCTTTTCGATGTCAACCTTTACTTTGTTTTCATAGCCGGAATAAGTATGCACTACATACCAATTTGCTTCTGCCATATTTCTCACCTTTGCCTTTACATAACGAAGTGCAGTCCAAACACGATTGCCGTGTCAAGAGCCGCAATGATAAGTCCCAGCGCAACGGAAACGGCGATGACCGCTCCAGTCTGCTTCGTAACTGTCTCTTTGTCAGGCCAGATGATCCTTTTGTACTCAGCTTTTAGACCTTTCCAGAAACTCTTTTTAGGAGCTTTTTTGGTATTTTCTGTATCACCCATTTTTGTCCTCCAAAGCGCTCAGGCAGATGCCCGATCGCGCAGAACCAACCAGTTACTCTTACTTCGTCTCTTTGTGTAACGTGTGTGTCTTACAGAATCTGCAGTACTTTTTGGTTTCCATTCTGTCCGGATGAGTTTTCTTATCCTTGGTCATGTTGTAATTGCGCTGCTTGCATTCTGTGCATGCCAGTGTAATTCTTGTACGCACAACTTCCACCTCCATTTTTCTTAGTATGCGATCTTTCCACTCTCCAACCGGAAATCTGGTTTTTGAGCATAAAAAAAAGACCTATGTTCTTCCATTCGCCCGTCTACTATATCATAAAAGAAGCGGCGCGTCAAGCAATAACTTGCCGACATTCGCCGTCTCTTTTATATATAGATATCGTTTTCACTTAGTGCAGACTGGAACCAGATTCTGCCCGCGCCTCGTATTTCACATTATCAGGACTTACAATGATGCTATAAAACAATCAGAAAGGTTTACTCATCCACTTTCTCCTCGTTTACAGCATCTGTCTTTTCTTCCACATTTTCATGACTGTCTGTGGTATCCGGCTCCGCCTTTTCAGGCTCATCGGTTTCTTCCTCATCTGCCGCCTGGCTTCCGATAAAATGCGCCATTTTTCCAATCTTACCCATATGGCTTGTATCCACGCGGGTGATCTCCGGCTCATCAGCTTCCACAACATCATCCTCAAGCGCGGCGTTCTGATGCAGGGCGCCGCCCTCCTGGTTCTCCGCATTTTCCGGATTTTTTGTCACGGATGGATATTCTTCCGGGTTTTCCTTGGCATCCGCAAGCTTTTCATTCATGAATGTCTCAAACCGCTTTTGCTCTTCCTCGCTGGAAAATGCCGACTTGGCGATAAACTGCCAGGTTTTCTCGTTCGTCTCAAGCAGATACATCCGCTCAATCTCAACCATCTGCTCAATGTCGCTGTAGCTGTAAGTCTTGGTCATCTCCTGTGCCGCAACCGTCATGGTCAGTGTCTTCTCATCCAGCGTCAGATGTACGACTGGGAAATTGCCCGTCTTTTCCAAATTTTTAAGTCCGCTCCGTTTCCAGATCATACGCTCCTGGTTCTGGTTTGAAATCATGTAAAACATGCCGATGCCGACCAGCACCGCTATCACGATGGACGGTACAAGAAGAACCAGATTGCCCTTTGCCTGCATCACATTTTTTCCCAGAAAGAGAGCTAAAAATGCGACATATAAGAGTGCCGACACCATCTTCATTTTCTTGGACTCATGCTTAAGCACGTTCCAGTGAATCCAGTTTTTATAATCTTCCTTTTCCAGGCGATATTCAAATTCCTGCATTCTTTTTACTCCTTTTCTTTCTTACTTGAAATCTCCCCCTGCATTCCTTCCGTCTCCTGAACCTCTTTTTGCCTCTCCCGCAAACTTTTAGATTCAAATGCTTTCTACTATTCTTTTCGTCCAGAAATGCCGGAGTATTTCCACTTATAAGGCTTCCCTCTGCCTATCTTCTCTATCATATCCCACTTTAGCGTCCTTGTCCAATACAAACGGCAAAAAAGCAGACTTTTTCGATCCCCGCAGACAGAAGCGCCCGGGTACACGCTTCCGCCGTGCTGCCGGTCGTATAAATATCATCCACGAGAAGCACGTTTTGCACACCACTTGCCCGGATTGCCTCCGAATCTGCCTGAAACGCCTGCTGTAAATTCCGGAGCCGTTCATCTGGATTCAGCTCTTTCAGGGGTTCTGTATTTCGTATCCGATATAAAAATTCCGGGCACACCGGCATTTCCAGCCGCTCGCCCATCCGCTTTGCCAGAACCTCCGCCTGATTGAAACCGCGTTTCCGTTTCCGCGCCGGGTGGACCGGAACGGGAACCAGACCGTCAAACTGCCACTCCTCCCGATTTTCATGCTGCCTCAGCTTTTCCGCTGCAGCTTCGGCATAAAAATCGAGATATTCCCTCTTATTTTTATATTTAACCGCTGCCATCGAGCGCGCAGCTTCCTCCGTATAGTTAAAGAGTGCCATCCCACGCGCAAATGACCGGCGGTGTTTCACACAGTCTGGACAATATTCGATTTCTTCACTCCAAACTTCTTTTCCACATTTCTGACAAACCGGCGATTTGACAGGCGAAAGCCTCAAAAGACACGAAGGACAAATAAGCCTGCCCTTCGGCGTCACGATCTCCCCGCAGACCGGGCAGCGCCTTGGATATAGCGCATCCAGAGCGGCGCGGGGGAATTGATTCCATTTTATATTTTTTATCACAATGTCTCCATAATTTCTTCAATGCGGTCGCGCAGTCCCGAATAGCGCTTCTGTTCCATCGCATTGTCCACCATCTGCTGAAACACATACGGGACACCGACCAGGCAGACACAGGCTCTTGCCCGTGTAACCGCCGTGTAAATCAGATTCCGCGTCATCAGCATCTGCGGTCCGCTCCAGACCGGAATCACGACCGCCGGATACTCGCTTCCCTGCGACTTGTGGATCGTGATCGCATATGCCAATTCCAGCTCCTCCAGCTGCTTGAAGCTGTACTCGACACGTTTTCCCTCATCATACTCCACGGTTACCAGCTCCGCAAAGGTATTGATCTCGCGAATGCGCCCAAGATCCCCGTTGAACACGCCGGCTCCCTTGTCCACCGGGATGCCGCTACGGTTGTAGGAAGTCCACTCAATCTGGTAATTGTTCTTGATCTGCATGACCTTGTCGCCCACACGAAACGTCGTCTCGCCATACTCTTTTTCCGCCTTTTCTGCCGATGGCGGATTTAAAAATTCCTGCAAAATGGAATTTAACCGTATCGATCCCAGCACTCCCTTCCGCATCGGCGTCATGACCTGTACCTCAAACAAATCGGCATGGACGTAATTCGGCAGTTTTTCACGTACCAGCGTGATCATTGCATTGATGATCGCATTCGGATCATCACGCTTTATAAAGAGGAAATCCCTGCTTGACTTTCCGATCGGAATGTGCTCTCCGGCATTGATGCGGTGGGCGTTGACGATAATATCGCTCTGCGCCGCCTGCCGGAAAATCCGGGTTAGCTTTACCACATGGAAACACTCTGACTCGATGATATCACGCAGGACATTGCCCGGTCCGACGCTCGGAAGCTGATCCACATCACCTACCAGAATCAGACGTGTGCCGACATTGACCGCCCGGAGCAGCGAATGCATCAGATTGATATCCACCATCGACATTTCATCGATAATGATGACATCAGCTTCCAGCGGATTGTCCTCGTTCCGCTCAAAATGCATCGAAGTCGTCCGGCTCTTCTCATCCTCCTCTGGCATTCCCGTCAGCTCTAACAGGCGGTGAATCGTCTTCGCCTCATAGCCTGTCGCCTCGGTCATCCTTTTTGCTGCGCGTCCGGTCGGGGCTGCCAGCAGGATATCCATGTCGCCCTTTTCAAAATACCGGATGATCGTGTTGATCGTCGTCGTTTTTCCGGTACCCGGACCGCCCGTGATTACCAAAAGTCCGCAGTTGACCGCCTCAATCACCGCGCGGATCTGCAGTTCATCCAGCTCGATCTGTTCCTCTTTCTGGATGACTGCCAGACTTTTCCGAATCTGTTCTTCCGATTCGGAACCAGTGATGTTTAAGTCGTGCAGCATGCGGGCGGTGTTTAGCTCGGTATAATAGTAGTGTGATGCATAAACGGCGCGTTCCGGGGCGTTTGCTATATTTGATACATTGGATGCATTCGGTTCACCCAAAACATCTGGCTGCGGCTGCATCTGCCCCGACACTGCCGATTCCGCCTGAACAAAAACATCCATTTCTGCTGTTTTCTGCTGTTTCCTCTCCCGGATCACCAGCCGTTTATCCATCTGCATATCCATCAGATGCTTGTCAATCTCGGAAATCTCAACCTGTAGAAGCTTTGCCGCCCGATCCGCCAGCTCGTCCTCCGGCAGGTATGTGTGCCCGTTCGCCGTCGCCTGATAGAGTGTATACAGGATGCCGCTCTTGATGCGGAAATCCGAATCTGCCACGATTCCTATCTTCGCCGCGATCTCGTCTGCCATCTTAAAACCGACGCCCGGAATATCGTCCGCCAGCTTATACGGATTGTTCTGGAGAATCGTGTACATTGCCGGACCGTATTCCTGGTAGATTTTAACCGCCAGATTGATGGAAATGCCATAATTTTGCAGAAACATCATCGCCTGGCGCATATCGCGCTTTTCCTCGACCTGTTCACCGATGGACATCGCCATTTTTTCACTGATTCCCTTGACCTCCGCGAGGCGTTCCGGCTCTTCTTCCATGATGCGGAATGTGTCCGCCTTAAATTTTTTAACAATCCTGGAAGCTAAAGCAGCCCCGACGCCTTTGATGGCGCCGGAGCCTAAATATCGTTCCATGGAAACAGTATCCTCAGGCGCTTTCAGCTCATAGCTTTCCACCGCCATCTGTTCCCCGTAAATCGGATGCTCGGTCATACGCCCGCTCGCCTCGATCATCTCGCCCTCTGCGATGTAGGAAAAAGTGCCAACCAGCACATATTCCTCCCCGTCGTCCAAGCCGCTGATAGAGAGAACCGTATAGCCATTGTCCTCATTGCGGTATTTTATTTTTTCAATATATCCTTTAACTGCTGCCATATTTTTATGCTATCCGTCTTCCGGCGGTTCTCTTTAATCGTAGTTTTTCTTCTCACCGTGTGCGAACTCGATAAACTTACCCGTTCCGATCGCAACTGCGGTCAGCGGATCCTCTGCGATCATCGTGGAAATGCCAGTTTTCTCCTCGATCAGGGCATCCAGACCGCTTAACAGTGCGCCGCCGCCTGTCAGTACGATACCACGGTCAAAAATGTCGGCTGCCAATTCCGGCGGCGTCCGCTCGAGTACGTTGTGAACGGCATCTACAATCTGGAGTGCCGGCTCGCGCAGCGCTTCCAGCGTCTCGTCGGATGTGACAACGATCGTCTTCGGAAGTCCGGTAACCAGATTTCGTCCGCGCACTTCCATCGTAATTACCTCCGGACGGCGGTATGCCGCACCGATATTTATCTTGATCTCCTCAGCGGTTCTCTCACCGATCAAAAGATTGTGTTTCTTTCTCATGTAACGGACCAGTGCCTCGTCGAAGTCATCACCAGCCACTTTAATAGAAGTGCTGACTACGGTACCGCCCAGGGAAATAACGGCGATATCTGCCGTACCACCACCAATATCTACGATCATGTTGCCGCACGCCTTGGAAATATCGATACCAGCGCCGATCGCAGCTGCTACCGGCTCCTCGATGATCGAAACCTCGCGTGCGCCAGCCTGATAAGTCGCATCTTCAACCGCCTTGCGCTCTACCTCGGTCGCACCGCTCGGGATGCAGACGCTGATACGCGGCTTGCGGAGTGTCTTCTTGCCGACTGCCTTGTTGATGAAATATTTCATCATCTTCTCTGTCACTGTATAATCTGAAATAACCCCCTGGCGCAACGGACGGACCGCTACGATATTGCCAGGGGTTCTGCCGATCATCAGGCGGGCTTCCTCGCCGATCGCCATGATCTTATTCGTATCCCGATCGATCGCCACTACGGACGGCTCTTTCAGTACGACACCTTTTCCCTTGATATATACAAGGATGCTGGCTGTACCCAGATCGATACCAATATCATTGGACATCAACATAGTTGTTTTCCTCCTGCTCTGAATATGCACTCTTGAGTACATAAATCTATGAGTTTCATTGTATTTTATCTTCTTTATTTCAGCTTTTTTCGCTGCCATCCAGCCCGCGCATTGTTTTAGAGCGGACTATACCACTTACTATTATATACAACTTTCGATTCTTTTGAAAGAGGTTTTTATTTTTTTATGGACTTTATATTTTTTTTATGAAAGGGACATATTTTAGTCACAAGTTTCTCCTATAATACAAGTATGTTATCCGAAAGGGTAACAGGCCTTTGTTTCAAGTGTTACTTGAAATAAAAAAGCTTTTTCATACTCATACCGGACGATACAAATCGTCCGGCCCCCCTAAGCCAATTTCTTTTTTATATATACCTACCATTCCCAATTTAAGAAAAACAGGAACGCCGTCGGACTCTCAGCCGATGCGTTCCTGTTTTTTGTCAGTGCCAGACACCTAAAAAAAGGGCTCTATACTGAATGTTGGGGTACGCTCAAAAACATTTTTTTCTTATATTTTCAGACTCCACTCACTGCAGTCCCAGACCTTCGTTGCGAATCCCTCATAGAAATCCGGTTCATGGCAGATCAGAAGGATATTTCCTTTGTACGCCGCCAGCGCACGCTTTAACTCCTCCTTCGCCTCAACGTCCAGATGGTTCGTCGGCTCGTCGAGAAGCAGAAGGTTCGTCTCGCGGTTGATCAGCTTACACAGGCGCACTTTTGCCTGCTCGCCACCGCTGAGCACGCGCACCTGGCTCTCGATGTGCTGGGTCGTCAGACCGCATTTTGCCAGTGCGGAACGCACCTGGTACTGGGTGTAGGACGGAAATTCTTTCCAGATCTCATCGATGCAGGTCGTCGTATTGCCCGGCGCCATCTCCTGTTCGAAATAGCCGATGGAGAGATAATCGCCCAGCGTCACCTTGCCGGACACTGCTGGAATCAAACCTAAAATACTCTTTAAAAGCGTCGTCTTTCCAATTCCGTTGGCACCGACCATCGCAATCTTCTCGCCGCGCTCCATATAGAGGTTCAGCGGACGGGACAGTGGCTCGTCGTAACCGATCACCAGATCCTCCGTCTCAAAAATACATTTTCCGGAGGCTCTCGCCTCCAGGAAGTTGAACTCTGGCTTCGGTTTTTCCTTCGCCAGTTCGATCACATCCATTTTATCCAGCTTTTTCTGGCGGGACATCGCCATATTTCGCGTGGAAACACGCGCTTTATTACGTGCCACAAAATCCTGCAGCTGCGCGATCTCCTGCTGCTGACGCTTATACGCTGCCTCGAGCTGCGCTTTCTTCGCCTCGTGCACCTCGAGAAACTTGTCGTAATCGCCCACATAGCGGTCAAGCCGCTGATTTTCCATATGATAAATGATATTTACTACGCTATTTAAGAACGGAACATCGTGTGAAATCAGGATGAACGCATTTTCATATTCCTGCAAATACCGTTTCAGCCACTCGATGTGCTGCACATCCAGATAGTTCGTCGGCTCGTCCAGCAACAAGATATCTGGCTTTTCCAGAAGCAATTTCCCGAGCAATACCTTCGTTCTCTGTCCGCCGCTCAAATCCGTTACATCGCGGTCCAGACCGATATCGGTCAGCCCCAGCGCACGTCCGACTTCCTCCACCTTCGCATCGATGGAATAAAAATCGTGGTTCATCAGAAGATCCTGGATCGTTCCCAGCTCTTCCATCATCACGTTCATCTCATCCTCCGATGCCTCGCCCAGATGGTCGCAGATTTCATTCATCTGCACTTCCAGCTCAAACAGGAAGGAAAATGCGCTCTTCAAAACCTCGCGGATCGTCATGCCTTTTTCCAGCACCGTGTGCTGATCCAGATAGCCGACGCGCACCCGCTTTGACCACTCTACTTTTCCCTCGTCCGGCTGCATATGCCCGGTAATAATATTCATAAACGTCGATTTACCCTCGCCGTTCGCACCGATCAGACCGATGTGCTCACCCTTTAACAGGCGGAACGAAACATCCTGAAAAATCGCCCGGTCACCAAAACCGTGGCTTAAATGTTCTACATTCAGTATACTCACGTGTGTACCTCTCCTATTTTTCTTTTTATTGTAAATTGTTTGTATTTGTTGAATTGTTCTTTGTTTTTCTGCAAATTTTATCCTGGAAAACAACTCCACTTCATATAAGATTTGCTTTCTGTACGTCTGCCTGCTGTCTGTGGCAAAGCTGACTTCGATTTATTGTACACGAAGCGTGCTTTTGTGGCAAGCGGAGATTTTGGAATTATCTTTTTTCACCCAGATGCCTTGAACTTTTCTAGATTTATATAGTAAGATAAGAAACAACTTCATTTTAGATACGTTTTTCAACCAATGAGAAAATGACTTGATTTTCTAAAGGAGGTTTTATGTATACCTATACCTGGTACCAATGGCTAGCTTTTTTCTATGTATACTGCTTTTTAGGGTGGATTTTCGAATCGACTTATGTTTCCCTGAAACAGAAACGGCTCGTCAACCGCGGATTTCTGCGGCTTCCGATGCTGCCGCTCTACGGTTCCGGCGCGGTGATGATGCTCTGGGTGTCCCTGCCGGTGCGGGACAGCCTGCCGCTCGTCTATATTTCCGGTTTTATCGCCGCCACGGCGCTTGAATATGTCACCGGCGCCGTCATGGAACGCCTATTCAAGGTCCGCTACTGGGATTACAGCAGCCAGCCGTTCCAGCTGCACGGCTATATCTGCCTGAGTTCCTCGATCGCGTGGGGATTTTTAACCATCTTTATGACCGATGTCATCCATGATCCGATCGCCCGCACTGTGCTTGCGGTTCCTCCGGTTATCCTGCTCATCTGCGATTTCGTCATCAGCGTTCTTTTCACCGCCGATGCTTACGAATCCATCAAGGCAGCCCTGGCTCTGGGTCATACGCTGGAAGCTATGACGAAGCTCAAAGCCGATATCGAAGAGCTCCAGTCCAAGATCGAGCTGCTGCGTGAGGAAGCCATTGAGCGCGGCGCCCTGACCCGTGAAGAAACAGCCGAAAAACTGGCAGCCGCCCAGGCAGAAGCCGCCCGCAGACTTGCCGCCGTCCGCAGTGACGCCGAAGAACGCCTGGCAACCGCACGCGCCGAGACTGCCAGACAGCTGCAGGCGGCTGCCACCGAACACAAAGAGCGCCTGGCTGAGACCAAGGCACTCGCCGAAAAACGCCTGTCCGATGTTCGAGAAGAAACCACCTCCCGCATCGAAGCTGCCAAAGCAGGAAACGCAGAACGCATCGAGGCTGCCAAACAGCGCGTCAACGAGCGCATTGCCGAAGTCCGCACCGAAGTCGATGCCCGCATCGCCTTCGACAACCGCCTCACCCGCCTGAGCACCCGGTTAGAAGAACTCAAACACCGCCGCCAGTCCCTGCGCCCGGCTAAAAAGCTCCATGCCTTCTACCGCCGCGGGCTGCTGAGAGGAAATCCTACTGCGGTTTCGTCGAAATTTGCAGCGGCGTTGAAAGAATTAAAAGAACAAAATAGCACAAAAATAGGACCTTTCGCATGAACGAATGGTCCTATTTCTTTTAGGGACTTATTTCACATCTTCTTTTTATTTTTCTACAGCAGTCCATTGACAATCGTCATCACAGACTCGCCTACCTTCTCTGATTTCGCTGCCGCGTCTTCCAGGGAGGTACCTTTCACGCCGTAGTAGAACTTGATCTTCGGCTCGGTTCCAGACGGGCGGACGCAGAGCCATGCGTTGTCTTCCAGTTCGTAGTAGAGAACATTGGAGGATGGAAGTCCGGTCGGTTTTACCTCGCCGGTTGCCAGATCCTTGACGGTATCTGCCTTGTAATCGCGGACAGCCAGCACTTTATGTCCGGCAAAATCGGACGGTGTGTGGGCGCGGAAATATTCCATGATCTCCTGAATTTTTGCCAGTCCCTCGATGCCCTTTAAGCCGATGGACTTCACTTCATCTTTATAATAGCCGTATTTCTCGTACATCTCGACCATCGCATCCCACAGCGTCATGCCTTTTTCCTTGTAATAAGCAGCCGCCTCGCAGAGTGCTGCGGTTGCGGAAATGGCATCTTTATCGCGTGCGTATGTACCGATCAGGCAGCCATAGCTCTCTTCCATGCCAAACAGATAGGTTCCTTTGCCTTCCTGCTCATTTTTGAGAACCTGTTTGCCGATCCACTTAAATCCGGTCAGAACCTCGATGAGCTCTGCGCCGTAATTCTTCGCAACTGCATCTACCAGATTCGTCGTAACGATGGATTTAACAACCTGTCCATCTGCCGGAATCTTGCCGTTTGCCTGTTTCTGGCTGAGCACATACTCGCAGAGCAGGGAGCCGGACATATTGCCGGTCAGCGGAATGTATTCGCCGGACTTGGTATCTTTGACATACACGCCCAGACGATCGGCATCCGGATCGGTTGCCAGAACGAGGTCTGCATTTTTCTCTTTTGCCAGAGCCAGTCCCAATTCAAATGCTTCCTTTGCCTCCGGGTTCGGATAGCTGACGGTCGGGAAATCGCCGTCTGGAAGCTCCTGCTGCGGAACCACATATACATGAGTAAATCCAAGCTCTTTCATCACACGGCGTGCCGGGATATTGCCCGTGCCGTGAAGCGGTGTATACACGATCGTGATCTGATCCTGCATGCGGTCAATCGCGCCCTGATTGACTACCTGTGCCTTGACCTGTGCAATATATTTGTCGTCGATCGCTGCACCGATGATCTCGTAGAGTCCTTTTGCCTTTGCCTCTTGTGCTCCCATCGTCTTAACGGTGGAAAGATCGGTGATCGCCATAACTTCCTCAGTCACGCCCTTGTCATGCGGCGGTGTAAACTGTGCGCCGTCTTCCCAGTAAACCTTGTAGCCGTTGTACTCCGGCGGGTTGTGGCTGGCGGTGATGTTGATGCCGGCGATGCAGCCAAGCTCGCGGACGGCAAAGGAAAGCTCCGGCGTCGGGCGCAGCGTCTCGAACCGGTACGCTTGATGCCATTTGCCGCCAGTGTCAGCGCTGCTTCCTCGGCAAATTCCGGGGACATATGACGGGAGTCAAATGCGATCGCCACGCCTTTTGCCGCGCCGCCCTGCTTGATGATGTAATTTGCCAGTCCCTGGGTCGCACGGCGGACGGTGTAGATATTCATCCGGTTAATACCTGCACCGATGATGCCGCGCAGTCCTGCCGTACCAAACTCCAAATCCATATAGAAACGCTCTTTAATCTCATTTTCATCGCCCTCAATGGCGCGTAATTCCTCTTTCGTTGCCTCGTCAAAGTATGGATTTTCCAGCCATTCTTTGTAAATCGTCATGTAATCCTTCATGATTCACTTACCCCCTGCTTTCTTCTAGGATGACTTTCTTTTTCTCCATTATAGTATAATTATTCTGAAAAATAAAGAGAATTTCGGTTACTATTCTTTGTCTTTATTTTTTCTCTTTTCAAAGTTTCTCCATGATGTATCGAATACGCTTAACCAAAGAATTTATATGCATATGTAAATCAACATTTCTTATCGGATTGCCTCAAGAAAGAGGTTCCGCGCCGTCTGCTGTTCTTCCAGCTTCTGCAGTTTTTCAATGCTGCGGACTGGAATCCACGCCTTGCCTGCATTATAATAAAAATTTAACTGTTTCCAGTATTTTTCCGGATATAAAAACAGGTAATAGAGGTATGTCCGCTCCTGTGCATTCAACGGCAGAATACGATCATACGTCTCCAGCAGCCGCATCCCCAGACGCAAATCCCAGCCATGCTTTTCCAATATTTTGCGCGTAAAATGATACAGGTCTTCGACCTGGACGCCCCGGTGCATCCGGTTAAATTCAATCACCGCCATCTCATTTTCTTCTGCCAATAAAATATGGTGCTGGTTCAGATCCCCGTGACACAGGTAGTTTTCCGGCTCGCCGTTCCGCTCGATCTGCGCTTTCAGCCCGCCTGCTGCTTCCTGCGCCTGCTCATAAAAGATGGCAAAGCTTCCGCTGACTGCCCTCTCAAAATCCGATTTACGCCGTTTTTTCCGGATATAATTCCGCGTACGGACAAGTTCCCGGTTGTGGCGCTCCATCTCCGCCACCGCCGGACGCGTGAGAATTGACCCCAGATTCCACGACTCATCGATCGCAATGCCGCGCAATGTCCGGTGCAGCTTCGCGATCTGCCCGACCGCCCGGACTACCTCCGCCTCGCTCTGCACACTGCACTCGCGCCCGGAAAACCATTCCTTCACAACACACCGCGTTCCATCCTCCGCCACCGACAAAAGCTCGCCCTCCCGGTTCCGCATATACTGATCGGTCCGGCATGTTTTCTGATTTTGCAGAACATTCATGATTTGTTCTTCAAATTCAAGACGTTTGACGGTCCCCTTATATTCCCGGAGGAGTTTTAACCCCTGACTCGTCTCGCAGATCCACGCGCCTCTTCCACGGCGCTTCGACTGCACTTCCAGTTCATACTGTTCCAGCACCTCGGTTGTTCTCTCGTTCACAACTTCCCCCTCCTGCCTCTATCCGGCTGCCCGCCTTTCCATTTCCCAAAAGAATGTGGACAGCACATTTTCACGCCGGGCCACAGCTGCTGACAGCTATGTTAATTGCAACATTCACACGATTATGCAAATATGCACATCAGACACCCAGCCTGCTACTCCTAACCTATGAGAGGGGGCTTACAAATATGCTTATGCATAAATATCGCAGATTTGAAACACAGTGCACAAACTATAATACACAATCGCCAATGTGGAGTGATTACGAAATTCTGTTCATTGCCATCATTTTGACGGTATGTTACAATGATTCACGTTGGGATAAAAAAGCGGTCTGACTATTTGTCCCAACAATCAGGCAAAAAATCAAATAATATATTTTACTGTAAATGAAAAGGAGGTCTCTCTTTGTCCATACAATCCGCTCATCGTTCCAACGATGAAAATACGCGCCCGCATTCAGGCTCAGCATCATCCCGTGAAGCTGATCTCGGCAGTGCGCCGATCGGGTCACTTCTTTTTAAACTGGCGCTCCCGGCAATTGCCGCACAGATCATCAACGTTCTCTATAACATGGTTGACCGCATGTACATCGGCCATATCCCGGACATCGGTCCCAGCGCCCTGACCGGCGTCGGCGTCACAATGCCGATTATCATGTGCATTTCCGCTTTTGCCGCGCTCGCCGCCATGGGCGGTGCCCCGCAGGCGTCGATCCTGATGGGAAAAGGCGACAAGGATTCCGCTGAAAAGGTACTCGGCAACTGTACCTTCATGCTGACCGTCATTTCGCTCGTCCTGACCGCCCTGTTTCTTGGCTTTGGGCGCCCGATCCTCCTGATGTTCGGCGCCAGTGAGAAGACGATTCTCTACGCCTGGAACTACATGAAAATCTACGTCTGCGGCACTTTCTTCGTCCAGATGGCGCTCGGACTCAATGCCTTTATCAACGCACAGGGTTATGCCAAAACCGGCATGATTACCGTTGCCATCGGCGCTCTCTGCAACATCATCCTCGATCCGATCTTTATCTTCGGACTGCATCTGGATGTGCGCGGCGCAGCACTTGCAACCATCCTTTCACAGGGTATTTCCTGTATCTGGATTCTGCGTTTTCTGACCGGAACGCATAGTACCCTGCGGATACGGCTCCGCAACCTGCGCCCGCAGAAGAAATTTATCCTGCCATGCCTGGCGCTCGGACTGGCGCCGTTTATCATGCAGTTTACAGAAAGTGCACTGTCCATCAGCTTTAACACCAGCCTGTTGAAATATGGCGGCGATACCTCGGTCGGCGCGATGACGATTCTTTCCAGCGTCATGCAGTTTTCCATGCTGCCGCTGCAAGGGCTCTCACAGGGCGCGCAGCCGATCATCAGCTTTAACTATGGAGCAAAAAATATCGACCGTGTGAAAAAAGCGTTTCACCTGCTTCTGCGCTCGGCAGCCTGCTATTCCACCTTGCTCTGGCTCTTATGTATGCTGGTTCCACAGATTTTTATTTCCATCTTTACCAGCGACGCAGATCTTGCCAGATATACCATCTGGGCGCTCCGGATCTATATGGCAGCTTCCCTGCTCTTTGCCATCCAGCTCGCCTGCCAGCAGACTTTTATTGCCCTTGGAAATGCGAAAACATCCGTCTTTCTGGCATTGCTCCGGAAAGTGCTGCTTTTGATTCCGCTGATCTTTATCCTGCCGCATTTCGTTTCAAATCCGGTATTCGGCGTGTTCGTGGCAGAACCGGTGGCAGATACGATTGCGGTGGCGACGACGGCGGCGCTGTTTTTCAGGGAGTATAAGAAATTGGGATAACTCTTTTAATCATCCTCTGGCTGAAAATATTGTTGTTAAAAAAGCAAAAGGAAAAGAGACAAAATCGTTTGTCCGGCTTGTCCTGCCGGTTCCAAACGATTTTGCCTCTTTTCTCTTTTTATTTATTAATCTTCTTATGCTTTACTGGTTCCCGCATTCTGCGATTGCTTCAACACTTCCACCTCAGCCAGAAGCCGCTCTTTCTCATTCCAAGCCGGATTCTCCAGCACCTTTTCAAAGAGAAGATGCAGCGTTTTTCCAAGCGCCGGTCCCGGCTGGATGCCTGCCTGAATCAGGTCTTTTCCGGTTACCGCCAGAGTTTTAAGACGGATACAGTCACCGCGCTCCCGGATCTGCCTTGCAAGTGAGCGAACCATTTCCACCGCATCCATGCGCTCCGGCATCAGAACTTCTTGAAGGAGAAGCAGCCAGTCAAAGACCATATCTTCCATCGCACTCATCGCGTGGCGGACAGCGCTTTCCTCCGGTTCCATCTGCATGAATGCAAAACGGCTCAGAATCTTCGCCTTATCGATCGTGTCGTTGTCCATCTTGAGTTCTCTCAGAACCCGGACACAAGTTTCCTCGCCCGACGGGGCAAGAAAATACGACCAGCGCAAGGCTTTTTCTGCTGGCAGATGTGCAGCAGCAGCAGAAATTTCCCCCGCCATGTCTGTCTCACATTCATGTTTCACGAACATGTGCCCCTGCTGCGCTACCGTTTCCGTTTTGATCGCATCCTTGTCAGCAGCCGGCACATCCTTCGAATATACCTTCTCTTCCAACCTCTGCTTTGCACAGCTTTTCTGCTTTTTCCACGCCGCAAATACCTCCGGAAATGTCTTTGAAATGTACGGTGCCAGTCCTGCCGCCTCCGTTTTCCAGATAAATTCCGGGCGGTCGGACAGGAGTGTTTTTGTCAACTCCACCTGCACCCGTTCCTTGCTCACATGGACAAGGGAGGGCGCCAGCTCACAGAGCGCCTGCCAGGTCTTTTTCTCTATCGAAAATCCCAGCTGGGCCGAAAAGCGGACGGCACGCAGGATCCGGAGCGCATCTTCCGTAAACCGTTCTCCCGCATCCCCGACGCAGCGGATCCGGCGCGCTGCCAGATCCTCCGCCCCGCCGAAAATATCGACAATTCCCGTTTCGTGGCTGTATGCCATCGCATTAATCGTGAAATCACGCCGTCTCAAGTCCTCACGCAGTTCGGCAGTAAATACGACTTCCTTCGGGTGGCGTCCATCCTCATATTCACCGTCAATCCGGTAGGTGGTTATTTCATATCCGATATGATCACGCATGACCGTGACCGTACCGTGCTGAAGCCCGGTGTCGATCGTGTGACCGAACACCTGCTTCACCTCCTCCGGGTGCGCCGAGGTCGTGATATCCCAGTCACCGGGAATCCGCCCCAGGATCGCATCGCGGACACAGCCGCCGACTGCAAATGCCTCGTAACCATGTTCTCGCAGCTTTCCCAGAATTTCCTCGACCTGGACCGGCATTTCTATCCGTTTTGGAATCATATTAATATGCCTTACCCCAGTAAACCATCTTCGTTGCCGGCTTGCCGCAGCATACGCAGGTGTCAGCCAGATGTTCCTGATTGAACGGGATGCAGCGGGAGGTTACGCCGACTACTTCTTTCAGTTTATCCTCGCACTCCTGATTGCCGCACCACATTGCCTTGATGAAGCCTGGCTTATTTTCTGCGATCTCCTTCATCTCATCCAGTGTTGTCGCTACATAAGTATGGGAATCTCTGTGTGCTTTTGCACGCTCAAACATATCGTGGTGAATCGTCTCCAGAAGCTCGCCAACCTTTGCTGCGATCTCATCCAGAGATACCGTAATCTTCTCATGCGTATCACGGCGAACCAGAACTGCCTGATTTTCAGCAATATCTCTCGGTCCGATCTCGACACGTACCGGAATACCGCGCATCTCGGACTCGCTGAATTTCCATCCCGGAGATTTGTCAGAATCATCCACTTTGACACGGAAGTTGGACAGAACCTCTTTTACCTCAAATGCCTTGTCCAGAACACCCTCTTTTGCCTGCTGAATCGGAACGATCATAACCTGGGTCGGAGCTACCTTCGGCGGCAAAACCAGACCATTATTGTCACCATGAACCATGATGATCGCGCCTACCATACGGGTTGTCATACCCCAGGAAGTCTGATGAACGTATTTTAATTTATTATCCTTATCCAGATACTGGATGTTAAATGCCTTTGCAAATCCATCGCCGAAGTTGTGGCTGGTGCCGGACTGCAGTGCCTTGCCATCGTGCATCAGGGACTCGATCGTGTAGGTTGCCTCTGCACCGGCAAATTTCTCCTTGTCGGTCTTGCGTCCGCGGATAACCGGAATTGCCAGGAAGTCCTCGCACAGATCCGCGTATACATTTAACATCATCTCGGTACGCTCCTGTGCTTCCTCAGCGGTTGCATGAGCGGTATGACCTTCCTGCCATAAGAACTCTCTGGAACGCAGGAACGGACGGGTGGTCTTTTCCCAACGTACAACCGAAGCCCACTGGTTGTAGTTTCTCGGCAGATCGCGGTAAGAATGTACGTCATGTGCATAAAAATCGCAGAACAAAGTCTCGGAAGTCGGACGTACACACATTCTCTCCTGTAACGGCTCTAAACCGCCCTGTGTCACCCACGCTACTTCCGGTGCGAAACCTTCTACGTGATCTTTCTCTTTTTCCAGAAGACTTTCCGGAATAAACATAGGCAGATATACGTTCTCTACGCCGGTTGCCTTAAAGCGCTTGTCCAGTTCATTGCGGATATTCTCCCAGATCGCATATCCGGCCGGTTTGATAATCATGCAGCCCTTTACACTGGAGTAATCAGAAAGCTCTGCTTTCTTTACGATGTCCGTATACCACTGGGCGAAATCTTCATCCATCGATGTGATGGCTTCTACCATTTTCTTTTCCTTTGCCATGTCATTTCTCCTTGTTAAAAACATTTTATTGAAATCCGGCTTGCCGGATTTTGGCGCCGAGGCGCGGCTGCCATCGCAGCCATATTCCCCTGCGCCGAGTGTGCATTGTTGTTTTTTATTTCGTAGAAATAAAAAAGCCATCCGATCCCTGCTGATCGCTGCGATCAAAGGGACCGAATGGCTTAACTTCGGCGGTACCACCCTGCTTAACCAGAATTTCATTCCGATTCTGGCTCACTTAACTTCCGTTAACGCCGGAAATACGTTGCATTTTCATGCACAGCTCCAGGACCGGTTCAACTTTCAGGGACACAAAAGCCTCGCACCATACGGCTTTCTCTCTGGACGTGTGTCAAAGTTTACTGATTCCTCTCTTCGCCTGTTTTGTTTTTTGACAGTATTATGATTTTACGCCAATCGGTCGGGTTTGTCAAGGCTGGAACTCGCCCTTGTACAAGTCTTAACGATGCCTCGCATTTTTTACTCGGTCGTCACTGACTCGGTTGCGTCCGAACAAAAAATAATGTTTTTATCCCTATCTTACGAATCCTATTTTAATAAAATATCCTCCCGGTACATCTCCGCCAGCGACCGCAGAATCTTCGCTGTCATCCCCCAGATGATTCCTTCCTCGCGGCGGTAGAAGTAGACATCGTAATGTCCGCGCCGCCAGCGGTAATCGCGTCCGCCCGGAACATCTTCAAACGGGAATGTCTCTTCCGGCACGGTCACAAGTTCTGTTTCATATCGCTCCGGTTCATGTTCCGCGAACCAGCGGAGCGGGACAGAAAAGGTATGATCGACCTCCGCCTCGGAATATGACCAGCGGTAGCCCTGCAGCGCACCTAAAAATGGAGAAATCTCCATCGCTCCGGGTGCTTCCAGCACATCCAACGGCGCGATAACGCGAATCTGGCGGCGACTGATTAAGAGTTCTTCCATCGCCTCACGGATCGCCGCCTGCTTCGGTGTCTCGTCCCGCTCAACGGCACCGCCCGGAAAACAGATTTCGCCCGGCTGAGTTTTTAAGCTTCCCGCGCGCACCTCAAACACCACGTGGTACTCCCCGCCTTTCTGAATCAAAGGTACCAGCACCGCCGCCCGACGGATCTTCTCCTTCTCCAGCCTTCCGGCTCTCCGGCTGCCCCAGACTCGGCTCATCTGCGCCAGCTCGCCGCCCTGTGTCTGTTCCAAGAATGATGCAACACATTGGTTAAATGCGTCCGGGTTCTCTGCTGCAATAAAATGGGTGCCCTCTAAAAGCCGAATCCTTGCGTTTGGCAGAGAACGTGCGATTTGGCGCGTGTGGCATTCGCGGATCATGTCGTCGCTCCCTGCTACCACAAGGACGGGCATTTTCAGGCGGTGGAGAAGTTCAGGGCGGATCCAGGGTTCATACAACATTAAGGATAGAAGCTCTTTTTTGTGTATATTTGCCTTCCGATCATTTTCCTTATTTTCAGGAATTTTTTCTTTCTGACAGCTTCTTCTCTGTTGTTTATTCAGTCCTTCCTGTCCATTCTGTTTTTCGTTTTCTTTTGAAAATTGCTTTTCTGTCCGCATTTTTCCTGCTGCCATCTGCATTTTTCCCCGTATCTGCCCGATGCCGCTTTTCTGCAGCCAGAGCTTCCCCACAACTCCCACATACTCCCGCGCCACATCCGCCAGCACGGACGGCTTCATGCCAAACGGGTTTAAGTTCGCTCCATTTAAAATCAGCCGATCGACATATCCCGGATATTTCAGTGCAAAAATCAGCGCAATATTGCCGCCGTCGCTGAACCCCAGCAAAATGATCCGCCTAAGTCCCCGGCGGTCAAGAAATCCTTTCAAATCATCAGCAAACCGTTCCAAGGTAAATGTCCCACAACCACGCGGAGATCTGCCATGTCCACGGGTGTCCACCGCAATCACGAGATATTTTGATTCAAAAAAGGATATCTGGTTCACAAAATAGGAGCTGTCCTCTCCATTTCCGTGAAGCAGCACCATCGGCTGTCCGGAGCCTGACTCTTTTGTATATAAATTCACGTTTGTTCCTCCATATTAAATGATATGCATATTTATTTCAGCTTAACATCCAGCTATCTTCCAGCAACTCTTTCTCTGCTGTTTTTCAGAACTTTTATGCGTTTTTAATTCCTTATCTATTATATATGATCCTTTTGTCTCGCGGCAATTCTAAAAAATCCTTTCATCTCCTTAAATTTCCACATTCAAAAGCAACTTCAGATCGTCCATCCACCAATACTCCACTTTTTTCCTCTTTCCCCCCTCTAAAGGTGCCTATTTAATGAGCATCCGCTCCTTCGTCCGCTTCCCCATACTCCTCCACAAAATCCTTAATAATCAACAGCCCAATCGGACCCAGCAGAAATCCAAACAGACCGAACAGCTGCAAGCCCACATAGATCGCCGCCAGCGTTTCAAGCGGCGACAGCCCCATTTTCTTCCCCATCAGGTGCGCCTCCGTGAACTCACGCAGAAAATAACAGAGCAGATACAGCCCGAAGAGAATCAGCGCGTGTCCCCACTCCCGCTTAAACAGGAGAAAAAGACTCCACGGCACCAGCGCCGTCCCTGCGCCGAAGATCGGCAGGGCATCCAGAACCCCGATTCCGATTCCGCCCAGAATATAATATGGATTTCCAATCAGCAAAAGCCCCGCCATCGAAAATGCCGAAGTCATCAGGAAAATGACCGACTGGGTTTTCAGCCATGCGCTTCCTGTCACCGCAAGGCGCCTGCCGAGCAGGAAAAATTCGCGGTGAAACATCGAATCAAACCGCCTCCGGCGCAGTTCGTCCATCTCCTGTAAACTCAAAATCGAGGCAATGAAAAATAAAACAACCACAATAACCGCGCGCACAATCCCCGCCGCAGCAGGAACTGATTTCTGAAGGAGCTGCGGCAGCAGGATCTCCTTGACCTGTCCACCGCCCTGCAAGCCTGTTCCGCGAAAGAGCTGCCCGATTTTACCGGCAGGCAGATGAAGGACTCGCTCGATCGACTGTTCAAATTGCTGTCCGAGCAGTGACAATTCCTCCATCCGTCCTGGAAGCTCTTCTAAAAAGTGTTCCAGCTCCTCCGTGAAACGCCGTCCCCCTGCTGCCAGCAGACCGACCAGAAAAATGCTCAGCAAAACCAGCTCCACGCCCCCGATCATACCGATGGGAACGCCGATCATGCGCCCGCGGAAGGAGATTCGCAGCCGTTTTTCGAGAAATGCTGCCGATGGCTGGAGAAGCAGCGCCATCAGATACGCTGCCAGAAATGGGAATATAAGCGGCAGCAGGTAACGGAAACTCAAATACACGCCCGCCGTGACTGCTACTGTGAGAAATGCTTTTTTCTGTTTTCTGCTGAGTGCCATCTGTCTGCTCCACCTTCCCGATTTTTTCTTTATGCCATACACCGTTATGGTTCTATGATTTCTACAGCCATCCATTCAAACAAACGTCTTTTCCTTAAACCTACACGCCCTTTTTTCCGGATGTATGACAACGAAAAACCACAGGAAACCGGTGTCAGCTCCCGCTTCTCCCGGCTCCTGCGGTCTCTTTTGTAAGCCCTCTTTAGTCGCTCCGGGGCTTACCCATGGACTTTGCCCATTTATGATTCGTACTTCCTTTGTACACACTCTAGTATGGGCAGGCTGGATAAAAATATACACATCTTACCTTCTATTCACCCTTGATCTTTTATTTTCTTGACTTATAGAAAAGTTCGCTCACAGAACAAATTGCGGTTTGGTGGAAAACTCCATTCTTTTTCCCGTCACCGGGTGAAGGAACGATAAACGGACCGCGCACAGCGCCAGCGGTTCCCGACGGGCACGTCCCACGGAAGCAGCCGCTGGTGCGCCATACTTGGTATCTCCCATGAGCGGTGTCCCATGCGCGGCAAACTGTACGCGTATCTGATGGTGGCGTCCTGTGTGAAGATGGATTTCCACCAGTGAACGCACGGTACCGTCTTCCTGTTCTTTTTTTTCTAATATCTGATATTCCAGCTCTGCCCGTTTCGCACCGGCGACCGACTTATCCACAATCCGGCTGGTATTCGTTTTCCCGTCTTTCAACAGATAATCCACGTACTTACCCACATTATCCACAGGTTTTCCACATACGAGCGCCTGATAGATTTTCTCCAGTTTTCCCTCCTGTACCTGACGGCTTAAGTGCGCTGCCGCTTTCAGGTTCTTGGCATATACCATCACACCGCGCACCGGCTTGTCCAGTCGGTGGATAACTCCAACATACGGATCCACCGGGGCTGTGGACGCTTTTGGGGATAATCCTGTGGATAACTTTTTCGTCTCCTGCACCTTCCGGTGGAGATAATTTTTTATCTCGCTGACCATATCCGGCTCCAGGCGTCTCGATGTCTGCGACTCAACTCCGGCTGGTTTGACCACAACTAAAATATCTTTATCTTCGTATAATATATCTAACATAACCGATTTCCTCTCTACTTCATCCATGAATTCCCGAGCATTTTAACTTCTCAAATCATCTATGAGCCTTTTTTCTTTCTCTTCTAACTTTAAAATTTTCATATGCAAACCATTGCATATATTTATTGCCAACTCACATGAAACGTGAAAACCTTTCGTTACTATTCATACATTATATTATAACATATCCCATTCCCCTCTTGCATATTTTTCAGAAAAGTTGTATAGTATATAAAAACATCATATGTAGTTTTAAATACTACATATCATATTCACAATTACTTTATTGAGATTACGACAAAGGAGGTTATCCTATGATTTCTAGTCAAAAACATACATCTGACACAACGGAACTCGTTGAAACAAAGCATCATAAATTCCACGTAAAGGATCCCGGAAGCGCGCTGACGCATTTTATCGCGATGATCGGCGCGCTGATCGCGGCAGTTCCGCTGCTTCACAAAGCGGCTGGAGAAGCAGATTCGCGCCATCTTGCGGCGTTGGCTGTGTTTATCGTCAGCATGATTCTGCTCTATGCCGCCAGCACGACCTACCACACCTTTAATATTTCCGAGCACGTTAATAAAATCCTGCGTAAGATCGACCACATGATGATTTTCATCCTGATTGCCGGAACTTACACACCGGTTTGCCTGATCGTCCTTGGAAATAACGCCGGTTACCGGCTTCTGACGCTCGTCTGGGGTATCGCGATTGCCGGGATTCTCGTCAACGCGCTCTGGATCAACTGCCCGAAGTGGTTCTCCTCGCTAGTTTACATCGCAATGGGCTGGATCTGCGTGCTGGCGTTCCGTCAGATCGTACTGGCACTTCCGAAAAGCGCATTTCTCTGGCTGCTGACCGGCGGACTCATCTATACGGCTGGAGGCATTATCTACGCATTAAAACTGCCGATTTTCAATGCAACGCATAAAAATTTCGGTTCGCATGAGATTTTCCATCTGTTTGTCATGGGAGGAAGCCTGTGCCATTATGTGATGATGTACGCATTTGTAGCATAAGGGTGAAATACCCATTTCGTCTGACAGGCATTATGCCTCATACGTACACGAAATGCATACATTCAATTTTTTATGTCACATTCATTCTCCTTTCAAAAAAGGAACCGTCCTGATGCAGCTGATAGACTGACCCAGGCGGTTCCTTTTCAATTCATTAAAAGCGTTTAAAAATTTTCTACGAAACTATTTTCTATGTTTTTACGTGCTTTCTCATGCTGCTCCTTTATCAAAGTCTCTTTTGATTTCCTTGTAATAAAGCACGATTCCCGTGACACCGACCAGCACTTCCGAGATCGGAAATGCAAACCAGGTAAAGCGCAGGTCAATCAGCGACAGCAGCCAGAAAATCGGAATCAGGCAGCAGATCTGGCGCATCACGGACAAAAAGAGGCTGATCTTTCCATTTCCGATCGCCTGGAAGAAGACCGGGGTCATCAGTGAAAATACCGCCGGAATAAAACTTGCCCCGATGATAGGGAATGCATTTTTTCCGATCGCGATGACCTCGCTGCTCTTTGAAAAAAACCGGAGCAGCTGCACCGGGAAGAAAACGAAGCAGATCACACCGACCAGCATAAACACACAGGAAAATCCATAGCTGTCCCGCATAATTTCCCGGCATCTCGCATAGCTCTTGGTTGCATAGTTAAAGCTGAGCACCGGAACGATACACGTCTGCAAGCCCATCAGCGGGATAAAGAAAAACGTCTGCATTTTATAATAAAGCCCCAGCACCGTCACTGCCGAATCTGAAAATCCGGCAAGGATCGCATTTAAGATCACGATATAAACTGTAAATAATGCCTGCATAATAATCGACGCGTAGCCAAACCAGTAGATCTGCTTGATATAGAGCGGCATTTTTGTGCGCTCTGGCAATCTGCCAACCCCGCCAAACGATGTGATGACCGCAGCCGCCACCTGTCCGCAGACAGTCGCATAGGCAGCACCCGCGACTCCCAGCTCCGGCACCGGACCGAGTCCGAAAATCAGGATCGGGTCAAGCACGATATTCGTCAGCGCCCCCACGGTCTGGGCGACCATCGGACGGTGCATATTGCCCCGCGACTGATGGACCTTCGTCCAGTTTCCTTCCAGAAATGCCCCGATGCTGCCGATACAGACGATCTGTCCGTAGATAACAGCACTCTCGATCGCTTCCGGGGTATTCGCACTTGTCAGGACATACGGACGCATACAGAAGATCGAGAAAATGGCAAATATAAGCCAGGTTCCAAGCGCCAGAAGCGTGCCTGTTCCCGCTGTTTCTTCCGCCTGTCCCGGCATTTTCTGTGCATACAGGCGCGCCATGTAGGTATTCACGCCCACACCGGTTCCCACCGCCAGCGCAATGATGATGAGCTGCAACGGATAAATGACCGAAAGCGCCGTCAGCGCCGATTCGGAATATTTTCCCACAAAAAAACTGTCCACAATGTTATACATCGCCTGAATCAGCTGCGCCAGCATAACCGGAGGTGCGATTTGCAGCAATATCTTCGGAATTTTCTCCGTCCGGAAAAATTCTGTATCCGTTCCCGCCTTACTCTTCATCGTCCGTCTCCTCCAGTGCCTCTTCCAGAATCTGGTCATACTCCATAAACAGTTCCGTCATTCTGCGGATCTTGTCCTCTCCCAGACGTTTCGCCGCCCGTTCTTCCATCCGGCTTAACGAATATAATAATTTTTCCGAATACCGTTCGCCCTCCGGCGTCAAAACAAGCGCCTTTTCCTTCCCGGTGCTCTTTTCCAGATCCGCTACAAGAATCCCGTCCTTTTTCATCTCTGAAATCACATGGTTCACCGTCTGCCGCGGAAGCAGATACGAATCACAGATCTGCTTTTGCGTACAGAATCCGAATTCGCGGATGGTGTAAAGCACCAGCATCCGGTTATAGCTCACATTGTTATTCTTTGCCCACATCGAGTATACACCACGGCAGCGGATGATCGCCTGGTTGACCTGATCGTAAAGTTTTTGTATTTTATATTCCATAACCTTCCCCATTCAATCCCATTTGGGACTGAAAGAAGTATACGACAGGATTTTGAAATTGTCAATCTTTACTCGCTCCGCGATATCAAACCGATATGTTACAATGTACGAATAGTGATTTCCATGGTTTTTTAACTAATAGGCACGCACAATCATCGTCTTCCAGGAGCGGTCCTGGCATTTGTATTCCATCTGGATTTCTGTAAATAACATCCCCGCCTGCCTGTGAAACTTCGCAATCTTTGAAATAAGAAAAATATTCTGATGAAAATATCCTATATCGTTATTATCAAATTTGTTAACAAGGAAACAAGGCGATGGTATACTTGTTTCCATGGAAACATAATGCAGGGGGTAATATTATGAACACAGTACTTATAAATCTATTTGTTACGTATATGAAAAAGCAGGAGATACTTTACAAACTTACGAAAGATGAGAAACTACACGGATATAATTAAATGAAAATTAATATCACAGTCAAAATTACACCTAAATGACTAAAGCGCCGTTCCTTTCTTCGGCGCAAAAAAACGACTCATATCGGTATGTTCCAGCGTAAGCAGTTCCACTTTCTTATCAATTCCACCCGCATACCCGGTCAGGCTTCCATTCGTTCCCACCACACGGTGGCATGGGATGATGATGGAAATCTCGTTATGCCCCACTGCACCGCCTACCGCCTGCGCGGACATATGGGACGCATTCTGCATCTTCGCCAGCTTTTTTGCAATCTCCCCATAGGTAGTCGTCTGTCCATACGGAATTTGCAATAAAATCTGCCACACCGCCTGTCGAAATGCGGAGCCAGTCGGATGCAGCGGCGGAATAAAGTCCGGTTCTTTGCCAGAAAAATAAATATCCAGCCATCTCTTTGCCTCTGTTAAAATTAGGGTTTCCTGTGAAATAACTCCGTCTGGAAGTGTATTTGCAAAATACTTCTGCCCCTCAAACCACAGACCCGTGAGTCCGATCGCGTCTGCCGCCAGCAGAATATCGCCTAACTTTGATTTATATGTACATGTATATACTGTTTTATCCTTCACCGCGGACTCCCCACAAGGTTATCGACTGCTTTTTTACATCCAATCGCTTTCTGCTTCCTCCAGCTTCTTCACAAGTGTATCTTTAAGAACCGTAAAAGCCAGAATAAAGCTATCGCGTATCAGCAGAATCAACTCGTCTATTTCATCCTCATTATATATATAACAGAGGTATTGCGTTATTTTAACATGAGTAACCATATCTCAGCATCATTGATAAATCCGATCTTATAACCAAGCTGGAAGTTAGCGATTTCTTTTTCCGGTATTCTCTGTCCCACGGATTTCCTCATGATAGAAATAATCTACGATCACCGGATGTCCCTGCGGGACTCTGCCATAAGGCATTTCATTATCCACAAAGGCACAATCATACTTCTTAGCCATTTTCTCAGCTTTTACTTCAAGTGCTTCAAAGTAGCTGCGGTTATGCTTGTTATAGATCTCGTCGTAAAGTGGTACAAGATCAGGATATTTTCCGGCGATATAATCCATAATTGTCTTTTTGAAACCGCCTCGAAGATTGAGATTTTCGAGCCAGAACAGATCGCACTGATCCTTTACCCGCTCAAAGATTGCTTCAAAATCCGTGATACCGGGGAATACCGGGGATACGAAACAGACTGTACGGATACCGGCTTCATATACCTGCTTCATAGCAGAGATACGGCGCTCAATGCTCGAAGCAGAGTCCATATCGTTCTTGAAATTTTCATCTAGTGTGTTGATCGACCATGAAACGGTTACACGTCCAAGCTTCTTCAGCAGATCAATATCCCGTACCACAAGATCCGACTTTGTGCAGATCAGAATATCTGCGTCACTGCCGATCAGCTGCTCCAGAAGTTTTCTGGTATTCCCGAATTGCTCCTCCTGTGGATTGTAGCCATCTGTCACAGAACCGATGACCACCCGCTGTCCGGCATATTTCTTCGGATTTTTAATTTCCAGCCAATGCTTCACATCAAGGAAAGTGCCCCATTCCTCCTTATGCCCGGTAAAGCGCTTCATAAAAGAAGCATAGCAATACTTGCAGGCATGTGTACAGCCCACATAGGGATTGACCGAGTAACCGCCTACCGGCAGACTAGACTTAGTCATGATGTTCTTTGTTTCCACCTCACGAATGAGGATTCCATTTATTACTTCTTCCATGATTTCTGTACCTCTAACACTTTATTAAATTCTTCCGGCATTTCCTGAATCATATTTTCATCCCCTATGATAGGGACAAGGTCTTCCTTCATAAACACCGGAATGCCGAGCTTATGTGCCTGGTCCGCCAGAGACCATGCCCATTCCGGCTCCGTATGAATCTTCCTGCTCTGAGCTCCGGTCATGGTGCCGACAACGATCCAATTGATTCCGGAAAGGTCAACTGTGCCGGGATCGTCGAATAACGGCTCAAAGGTAACATGGTAATGTTTTGCTCTGACGTTTTTCCGAAGGGCGTCGATACGCCACAGTTCTGCTTTCCTCGTCACCGTAACGCCAAACCATGCGTTTTCCAGATCGGTATCAAAATCCAGCAAATCAGGTCGCTTGGTAAGGAACAGGAACTGATGCTGTGGATTTTCACGGATCTTTGCAAATACCTCGTCTCTCCATTCCGGCTTCCATCCGGAGAGATCGCTCATTCCGGTAAGAAGAAAGTTCTGCGGACGTTTCTTTTCCATCATCTTGAGCTTACTCGGAAAGAATTCAGAGTCAGCGAAGTCATCAATCATATGCCAGCGTTTCACGTTGTTGCGGGCATAGCAATATGTACACCCCACTGTGCAGCCGATGACGAGATTCATGTTCTGAATCTGATCTTTGATACAAATACTCATGACTTCTGCCACTCCTCAAGATTCTTTCTGATGCGGTCGAGGCATTCCTCAAACCGGGTAATTTCTTCCTCTGAAAAACCCTTGTAGTAAATGCTGCCCATCTCATCAGATACAGAATCGTACTCGCCCTTTAAGGCATGTGCTTTCTCAGTCAGAAACAGGAGTGTTTTCCTTTTGTCCGTTTCAGACTGAACACGGCTTATCAGTCCTTGATTTTCCATTCTTTCCAGCATCGTCGTAAGAGATGTTATCGCTAATCCGCATTTGACCGAGAGTGACCTGATCGAGATTCCATCCTCCTGCCACAGCACATAAAGAATACGTCCCTGGCTCCATTAAACGCATCGATATTTTTTTCGCTGAGAATCTTCTCAAAAATCCGGTCACCAAGCTGTTTTATTTTGGTGACAAGAAATCCGCCATTTGTTTTCATGCAAAAGCTCCTATATAGTAGTTTATTAAAAACATACTATATAGGAGTTTTATTGTCAAGAGTTTATATGTCTTAATAGGTAAATTCCGTTTTTTTCAATTCTTCAAACTGGAATTGTTCAAGCTTTTTCAAATACTAACGTCCTTAATTCTGTTCAATAATTGATTTATAGTAGTTACCAAAGTCAGCAAGTGAATTAACAATTGGAAGCATTTTTGTTCCGAGTTCCGTTAAGCCGTATTCAACTCTCGGTGGCTGCTCATGGTAATCGTGGCGATATGCCAGCCCATCACTCATCATTTGTCTTAAACTATCTGTCAAAACCTTTTGTGAAATACCATCTATACTTCGTTGTAGCTCATTGAATCTCCATGGACGCTCTTTTAAGTTACGCAAAATCAGCAGTTTCCATTTTCCTCCGATAAGAGATACTGCTGTTGCAACTGGGCATTCCGGTAATTCTTCTTTTGCTCGCATAATTCTCACCTCCGAGTCTATTGTAACACATTCATTTTTGAGTGTACAGTTACAAAAAGGTGCGTACTTGTTTTTGTATGTGTCTCACACTATACTAATACCAAGCAACCAGAAACTACAAATTAACTATGGAGGTTATTATGGCAAATTACACAAAAACAACTATTGGAAAGGAAAACCGAATTGAGCTGCATGAAAAGTTGTCTTTAACAGGTGCAGAAATCAGTTTAAACGAACTACCTGCAGGAGCAAATGTCCCATTTGTTCATTCTCATAAAGAAAATGAAGAAATCTATGGAATTCTTTCAGGTAACGGCAAAGCCATAATTGATGGAGAAGAAATCAGTCTTTCAACTGGAGACTGGCTAAAAATCGCACCTACTGCAAAGCGTCAGTTTTTTGCATCCGATATTTCTGGAATTACTTATATCTGCATTCAGGTAAAAGAAAATTCTCTGGAACATTTTACAGCAGAGGATGCCGTAATCGGCTAATTAAAAGTATTTATTTACAGAAATGCACAGTTCCCGATATGCTAAGAACTGTGCATTCTTTTTCTTCAATTTTACGATTTCTCAATTTTTCAAACTTGAATTTGACTTGCCTATTTTCTTAAAATCTCATGTGGAGCTTCTATTTCATTTGCCAAGGTATGCTCTGTTAATTCTGACATCAATTTCAATTTTTTATTAATCAATGGTCGCATACAATTAGGAACATGTTCCTGATGCGCTCTGTGGATTGCTACACATTCCTTACAGTTTCCGTGATAACGACAGGCTTTCAGGCAAGGACAGTGATCTTTGTCTTTATACTCCTTACGAAATTCCGCTGCAAATTCTTCTTGCAGTCTCAACCCCTCGACACGGTTTCCCTTATGAAATTCTACCATTGCATCCAGTTCTTTCTGGTTCCCTTCAATCTTCATGTTATTATAGCGCCTCCATTTTCAACTATTCCTCATTTTCTGATAAATCCCGATTGTTCTAATCTTTTTTACGCCCACCTTCTTGCCCTTCGGACAAGAAGTATCCCTCGCTCAAAGAGCTCGGTCAATTCCGATTGAGATTTCACCTGTTTTAAGAAATTTAATAACTGTTATATTTTATTATTAAATTCTTCGCAACCCCTTGAAAACACTGGATTTGTCGCAGGTGAGCTTTCCCTTATTATTTCCCTTGTGTTATATCGTCCCATCAGTGTTTATGCACTCTGATAAGGGCAAATACAAGGGCAAGAAAAATCTATAAGACAGTATAACACAAAATAAAAGTGACATGGTGAACTGATTGAAATGCTTCTTAATTTTTGCTACTACTGATTGATTAAATGATAAGGAGATGGGATACGATGAGAACAATATTTGCAGAATACAATCCACAGTGCAACAGCATTGATGTATATACTAATACGGGCTATATACTCCGTATTGATTGTTGGGAAGCAGAAAAAAATTTAAGAACCACACCTGGATCTGATTGTGCTTTGACATCGCTTGCAATCGATGAGCCATTAGAATATGCAAGGTTATATCTTGATGGGAATTTACAGATGTGGGTAGATGCTGAAGATTCATTAGAGTTATGATTATTCCAATCAAAATCTACTAGAATTTATTAAAAATTAGCTTCATAATTTAAAAGGACAGCCCTATTGCTATGAGGCTGTCCTTAAAAATACAATAGATAAACCTAGATTATTCTTGCTACTATCTGATTGTTAAATTTTCTGTATTCCATATTGCAAATCTCCCTTTTCGCAATATTTTATTAGTATGAATGCCAGAATCGCTGAAAAAACACGTGCCAATACCGTACTCCACCATATCATAATCTGTCCACCAAATAAAGGTGGTAAAACAAGCATAAATATCAGCATCAATACTGGTTCAATGAATGTAAGAATGTATGACAATCCACTTTTTTCAGTAGCATAAAATCCAGCTGTCGCTATTCTGGTAATCGCAACAAATGGTAATGACACTAAAAATATAGGTACAATTTTAGAAATCTCAATACTTACTTCATAAGAAGCTCCGAAAACCCCTCCAATATTTGCTCTGTTTACATACATGATAATTCCACCACAAACAGCAAGAATTATTGCAAAAATGTATGCCATTCTCTGAACTCCTCTCAGGCTTTCTTGATCCTTCTCACCATAAAAACGGCTCATTAAAGGTTGACTTCCATCACCTACGCCCTGCAATATGAGATATATGATACAGATAATATAGGATACACATGCATAAGTTGCAATAGCTTTTTCTCCCCCATAAGAAGCGGAGAATCGGTTTATAAACACCAATGAAATATTAGGAGTCAATGCTAGCCCAAATGGTGCAAGACCTACTCTGAATATAGCGCCACACATTTCTTTTACATTTTTTAAGGATACATACACATAAAACTTTTTATTATATAATGCGTATATGATTGCAATTGCTGCAGTCACACCCTGTCCGGCTATTGTAGCTGTGGCTGCACCTTTCATGCCCATTTCATATATCCATACAAAGATAAAATCCAGAACAATATTGGTTATGAATCCACCAACCATCGCAAACATTGACCAGAAAGAGTTTCCATAATTTCTAATGAATGGCATCATTCCAGTTCCAAGAATCTGCAATATTGCTCCAAGTGCTATAATTTTGATATAATCTGTCGCATTTGTTAATATAATTCCATCTGCTCCAAGCAATCCTAAAATTTTAGACGAAAAGGAGTAAATAATTATGGTACTGATAACACTTACTATTACAAGAAGCCACCAGCTTGTAGCAATAAATTCTTCTGCCCGTTTTCCTTTCTTTTCTGCTGCATTAATTGAGTAATAAACAGCTCCTCCCATACCAATTCCTGTTCCAAGAGCCTGAATCAAAGCCTCAATCGGATATGCAATATTAATAGCCGAAAGTCCAGCATCTCCTATGGTATTGCCTACAAAATATCCATCCACTATCGCATATATTCCTGATAATGCAAATGCTATAATAGATGGAATAACATATTTAAAAAATAATGATTTATGATTCATTTTTCTTACAATCTCCTTCCTTGAAAAGTCTGATAAACAGCTCTGTATTATCATTAAGACTTTCTATATTCTCTAATCCCATTTTTTCGATTACATATATTTCTTTTGAGTGCAGTTTTTCTATGATATCTTTCGTATATTCCATTCCTGATTCTGTGAGGCATATCAGCTTATTTCTATGATATCTTTCGTATATTCCATTCCTGATTCTGTGAGGCATATCAGCTTATTTCTCTTGTCTGAATCATCAGATACCATATTGATGTATCCTTTTTTCTGAAAATCTTTTAGTATCGTATTTACCGTTTGCTTAGGTATATTCCATTTTTCACTTATCATTTTCTGCGTGCATCTTCCATTACTTTCATAAAATGAATACAAAGCAAAAACTCCATTTGAAGACAGTCCCTGATCCTTTGACCATTCCTCATACATTGCTGTACATTCTTCCCATAAAGCATAATATCGTTGCAACTGTATTATCATATTATTATCTTTTCTCATCTTTTTTCTCCTTAAATTAGTACGAATCCGGACTTTTATAGTATAGTCCGAGTTCGTACTAATTGTCAAGATTTATTTATATACTTTTTCTTTATATAAACAATCAATAGTCCCTTACTAAGGACAGGAAGATTATGAAATTTCCCTGTCCTCTTTTAATAATATCCTCGTTCTTCCATCCAGTCTTTCACATAACATCTGATTCCAATATAAATAATATGCGACAGTAATAGCAATACAATAAGATTTATCGGATTAGCGTTTTTAATCCATTCTCCAAAGTAAATTACAACAGCTGTACTCGTTATCGCTACCACGATACTGATGATATCCCAACAATATTTCCGGTAGATTTTTCCTACCTGATAACCAATCCCGATTATCAGCCACCCGGTTATTACGAATAAAATTGCCATGACAGTACCGGCAATCAGCCAGTACACAATCCCGGAAAGAATACTGTTAGGTATTCCACTGCTTAACTGTCCGAAAGAGTCTGCACCTGTCACAAACTCCCGAAATAAACTTCCCATTCCTTTTCCTAACGCACCGAAAAAGACGATACAGTCGTTAAGGAAAACCGGCGAAAGAATCGCAGTAAACAGTGTTGTTGTTATGCTGTACCATGCCAGTAGAAACAAGATACTTTCATAACCAATCGTCATATTTTTATATTTCTTTTCTAACTGGCTTTTACGGCTATCGCATTTTTCTTTTGCTTTCCGGTAAGCAGTACGGTCACATTTTTCACATTTCTCATAAGGCACTTTTTTCTCAACAGCTACCTCTACCGTCTTTTGGTGTGTCTGTGCATAAAGTTTTTCCTGCTCTGCTTTTTCATACTTAAATTTCCATGCCACGGCTTCTGCGTCGGCTCTTTTCCTGCTGTCTGTCTCGCTGGTCAATCGTTCCTCTGTTTGCCTTAATCTTGTCCGCAATGCTTCGATATTCTCGGCTCTGTTTTCGCTGTTCAATTTCTCGTTCAAGGTCAGCGATTCGCTTAGCTGCCTGTTTAGTTCCTGGATTGTCTGGTCTTTCTGATCCAGTTCGTCCTGCATCTGTTCGGTCATCAGCAGAAGTTCTTCCACCTGCCCGACGTTCTCTAAGTTTCTGCATTCGCTCATCGATCTCCCTCGCTTTCTCTATCTGCTGTTTAAGGTCAGCAATTCGCTGTTCTGTTTCTGCAATAAGCTGTTCTCGTTGTTCAGCTTCTGCGTTAATTCCTGCCATTGCTGATTCTCGTTTTCCAACTGTTCGATTCTGGTTTTCTGTTGCTCGATCTGTGAGAGCAGTTCTTCTGTATCTGGCAAAAGATTTAGCAGCCTGGATAATTCGCTGTTTAAGCTTTTTAAACTCTGGTTCTGCTCCTGAAAAGACAGGAGCTGCCTGTCCCGTTCCTGCAATTCCTGTACCATCTCTGCCATAAGATTCTGCTGTTCCTCGATCTGGTTTATCATTGTCTCCATCATGGGAATGACTTCCCGGCTTTCTTCTAATGTCACGCAATCGCTCCTTCCATTGTGTTAATGCACTGGATACTTTTCCAAAAGAAATCTGTATTTTATCCAGCAGTGCATTTTGTCTTTTTATGATCTGGTTTTCCTCTACTTTCCATGAAGTAGAGGATGTCTGTCCGTTTTGAAATTTCTCGTCAATTTTTCTGGCATCTGCGCCCTCATGGATCGTCGGTATCTCTAATTTTCCCTGCCTTGCATAAGAACGATGGTCAATGTGATTTTCCGTTTTCAAATGTGCATTACAGACGTTTGCCCATTCGCTCCGCCATAGCTCACAATTTTTCGGATTGTTCCACCCGGTAGCATCGGTTAATACACGTTTCCACTGTTTGCGGTTCCTTGTCCCGACTTTCTGGACTCCATTTTCATCAAGTACGGGGATTCGGATTCCATGACGGTCAGGGTTCTTTTTATCCTGCCACCAGTCCGGATGGGATTCATCCACCACAATATTTCCATTTTCATCTCTGACAAACTCCCAATCCTTGATTTCTTTGTTACCCCATGAGTGGTCTGAATTGAATGGTCGCAACGTCACCAATAAATGCACATGGGGATTACCATCTCCTTTATCGTGGATACTCCAATCCGCACACATTCCCTTATCTACAAAGGTCTTTTGAATATATTCAGTTGTATAATCAATCTGTTCCTGTCGGCTCCATTCTTTCGGAAGTGAGAACTCAAATGACCTGCCGAGTTGTGCATCTGAACTTTTTTCTATCCTCAAGACTTCATTCCATAAACGCTGCTTCTGAAAAGTAAGTTTGAATTTTTCCAGTGCAGCATTTTGGTTATCTGCCCTTTTATATCGGACAGATTTCTGGAACCGTCTGATATTTTCAGCAGGTACATTCTGCCATTCCTGTGGTGCATTTTCACACATCAGCAGGCTGGTATAAACGACTTCTTTTTTTGAAGTATAGTAGCTGATCCTGCCTGTTTCTTCATTTTTCATCACATCGCCATTGAGATAAGCAGACGCCGATATGATGGATTTTCCTTTGCTGCGTCCAACAATCTTTACTGTATAATGAAAAATCGCCATGCTCCGTTTCCCCCATTCTGCCGTATCCGGCTTTGATTTCCGGCAGGTAACGTTTTTCCTAAAAGAAAATGGTATCTGCCGGAGCACCCTCTGCGTAAGAGTGCCCTGTGCATAACAGCCTGCATGGAATGTGCCCCTCTGGCGAAGAGTGCCTCCTGCGGCATGAGCAGGTCTGGCTGAAAGCCCCGCCGACGGAACGAGCCCGGCAAGCGTAAGCGCAGACCGGTTGCCACCTGTGGCAAACTTATACGGACGACCTCTGGTTGTCCATAAGTGCGCCCTTCATAAAAAAGCAATGAAGGGAATGGAAACTCCACTCCCTCCGGCATTACACTTCCTCCGTATTTGCAACTGGCTCTTTCTGCATTGCCTTTGAGAAGAATTTCCCATTTGCTTCCTGCCTTTTTAAGAAGCCGATCAGCTTTGGGATATCATCTTCCTCAATCGCAGAACCCAGTACCGATTCCACTGCACCGCCAATCTGGCAGAGCCTGTGTGTCCGTTTTTTGGTTTCCACATCTTTCTGACGTTTCTTCAGTTCCCGTTTCTGTGCTGCATACTGTTTTGCTTTCTCAAGGCTTTCCTGTTCTTTCTTTTCCAACTGGAGCATACGCTCCTCATAACTCTTTGTTGATCTTGCCATAAATATCATCGTCCTTTCTTTTTTTCCAAACATAAGTTTCCTGTTGTCTGTCAGACGAAGTACATGGTATAATCTGCTTGCGTGTAGGTATATCATGACTCCGGTCTGATAGAACCTTTGGCGGTTTCTTCGGGAACCGCTTTTTTAAGTTGAACCGTTTCTTGTGACTGCTTTCACATTTCCCTTATCCCTCAAGTCCCTGCCCTCGTTGGCTTCCATAAAAAGTTCCAGCATATCCGTTTTGATCAGGACTTTTCTCCCAACCTTCAATACCGGAAGTTTCTTCCACTCTACCAACTTTCGCAGGGTGTTCCTGCCAATTCCCGTATAATCAGCAGCTTCCTCAATAGATAAGGCAATCTTTCTTTGCGTCATATGACCACCTCCTTTCGAATTGCATTATGCAATTTCATTTGTGCTGTCAGTATAGCGTGTTTATATTGCTTTGTCAAGCATTATGAAATTTTTCTGCTTTTCTTAAAATTGCATATTGCAATATATTTTGTTGCGTGGTATAGTAATGACATACCGAAAAAGGAGGCACATCAGCATGAAAGATAAAGAACTACGCAAGCTGATTGGCAGCAGGGCAAAACAGCGCCGTCTGGAATTAAATCTGACACAGCCTTATGTCGCAGAGAAGATGGGAGTTACCGCTTCCACAATCCTGCGTTATGAGAATGGTTCGATTGACAATACCAAAAAGATGGTACTGGAAGGTCTTTCGGAAGCACTTCATGTATCGATTGAATGGCTCAAAGGGGAAACCGATGAATATGAAACTGATATTACGGATAAGAAAGAATTGCAGATTCGTGATGCGATGGGCGACATTCTCAAACAGTTTCCTCTTGACCTCAATAAAACAGAAGACGCTTTTTCTAAAGACTTACTGCTGTTAATGTTAAAGCAATATGAACTGTTTCTGGATTCGTTTCAGTTCGCCTGTAAAAATTACAAAGGCAGTACCAAAGATGCGGACATTGCCAAAGTAATGGGATTTGAATCGAAAGATGAATATAATGAGATTATGTTTCTCAGGGAGATCACACATACTGTCAACGCATTTAATGATATGGCAGATGTTGTAAGGCTCTATTCAAAGAAACCGGAAGCGGCAGAACAAAGGCTTGCAAATCTTTTATCCGAAGTTATGTATGACGATTCTGAATCGGTATAGTAAGATAATCGGAGTTATGATACAATGAGCGCAAGCGAGTCAAGCTGTTTACAGATTTGACGAGCGGCGAATTGGCTTATGGACTTGTCCATAAGATGCCTACACGCAAGAAGCATTTCAGCAGTTCCGATTGTCTGATATCGAAAGGAGACATACGATTATGGCAAAAGGATCTGTTAGAAAAAAAGGAAAAAAATGGTACTATCGTTTCTATGTAGAAGATGCAAGCGGTAAAATGGTTCAGAAAGAATACGCCGGAACCGAAAGTAAAAGTGAGACGGAAAAGCTTCTCCGCAAGGCACTGGAAGACTACGAAGATAAGAAGTTTGTTGCAAAGGCAGATAATCTTACCGTAGGGGAACTTCTGGATATGTGGGCAGAAGAAGAACTGAAAACTGGGACACTCAGCAACGGTACAGTGGAAAATTATCTTGGTGCAATCCGATGTATCAAAAAACACCCGATTGCAGACCGCAAACTGAAAACAGTTACTGCCGAACATTTACAGGCATTTCTTGATCTGCTTACATTCGGTGGTGAGTTTCCAGACGGGAAAGTAAAAAAGGGATACAGCAAAGATTATATCCATTCTTTTTCCGCAGTGTTACAGCAGTCATTCCGTTTTGCAGTATTTCCAAAACAGTTAATCAGTTTCAATCCGATGCAGTATATTAAGCTGAAAAAGCAGGCAGAGGAAGTTGACCTCTTTTCCGATGATGAAGTGGAAGAAGGTACACAGCCGATTTCACATGAGGATTATGAACGGCTTATCCAATATCTGGAAAAGAAAAATCCACCTGCTATTCTTCCGATTCAAATTGCGTATTATGCCGGGCTCCGTATCGGGGAAACCTGTGGTCTTACATGGCAGGACATTAACCTTGAGGAACAATGCCTGACCATAAAACGCAGTATCCGCTACGACGGCATGAAACACAAAAATATTATCGGACCAACGAAACGGAAAAAAGTAAGGATTGTTGATTTTGGAGATACGCTGACTGAAATACTGAAAGCTGCCAGAAAAGAACAGCTCAAAAACCGGATGCAGTATGGCGAATTATATCACCGCAATTACTACAAAGAAGTGCATGTGAAAAACAGGGTATATTATGAATACTATCATCTTGACGGAACACAGGAAGTCCCGACAGATTACAAAGAAATCTCCTTTGTCTGCCTGCGACCAGATGGCTCTTTGGAACTGCCGAGTACACTCAGCATTGTATGCAGATCAGTGGCAAAGAAGCTGGAAGGATTTGAAGATTTCCATTTTCACCAGTTGCGTCACACTTATACCAGCAATCTGCTTTCCAATGGAGCTGCACCGAAAGATGTACAGGAACTGTTAGGACACTCTGATGTCAGTACCACAATGAATATTTACGCTCACTCAACAAGAAAAGCAAAACGGGATTCCGCAAGACTTCTTGATAAAGTAGCGAGCAATGCTTAACTAAAAATTTCCCTTATTTCCCTTGCGGATTCCGCATAAGGGCAAAAATAAGGGAAAATACATATCATTTCACTATTTAATGGGCTGAAAAGCCTGTAAAATAAGGAAAGTTCAGGAAATCTCTCCACAAATTCCGATTTTTCCACGTAAAAAAGGATGTGCCTTTTTGTGTAATAGGGAATTCCAGGAAATTTCCTATTACACGAGAAATTGCTCTCTCATCACAGTTCACACATTATGCAAACTGCAATCCCATCTCGCACAATCTAATTATATCGCAACTTTATTATCTCCGTTTATCCATTTATAGTCAAATACTATCATCAAATCGCCAAAATGGACAGCGCTTGCCAATACACTGATTGTTCTGAGCACAATGCGTACACTGGACTTCTGTGCATTCCATTTCGATTCCAAAATGCGTTTTTACAAAATCAACCGCCGCCAGAATCGCCAGATAAGAATCTCTTTTACAACACCTCGGACCGCCGGTGCGCGAAATCGCTTCCAGTGCTTTTGATGTCATCTGATTCGAAAGTCCCCAGGATTCCTCCGTCAGTGGCGTCGCCCCAGACAAGATAGATACAAACATACCTGCGCTGATTCCCGCTCCGCAGGCACCCCAGAATCCGCAGGTTCCTCCTGGAACGGCTTTCCCACGGTTCAGCATTTCCATCACAGATTCCCGCAGATTAATAGCACCTCCCGCATTTTTATATGCAGTAAGCAGCGCCGCTCCCACCATGACATGATGCTCCGGTCCATGCATATGGCAAAACGGTGCATCCATCATCTTCCGGACAATCTCGATCGGATTTCTGGATGTTTCGTCTATACACAGGGAAAGAATGGTGTCCAGTCCCTTCGTATGACAATCATTACAAACATAATGCCCGTTCTGGCATCTGGTCTTGCTCAATTCTTTTTTATGACATAATTCACACTCCATCCATTCATCCTGTTTCAGATAAATAAGAGGTGCTTTACAGACAATACATTCTTCTTGCATGGGATTTCCATCTCCTTTACATTCATTTCCCGACCAGCGCGTTGAGTTTCTCCACTATATCCATACTTCCCGACCGGAAACCTTCCAGATCGAGTGTAATGTACAGAAATCCCATTTCTTTTAATGTCCTGCAGATCGTCTCCCGCTCGGCAATCGCTTTTTCAAATTTATCCGCATCCACCTCGATCCGGACAATATCGCCATGCAGGCGCAGGCGCACATTTCCGCCAAACACGCTTCGAAGATAATCTTCGCCTTTCTCAATCCGCTTCAAAACTTCCATGTCAAAGGAAGTTCCATATGGAAGGCGGGTCGCCATACATGGCATGGACGGACGGGATGCAACGGAAATTCCTAAGTCAGCCGCAAATGCCTTGACATCCTTTTTCTCCAGTCCGCACTGTGCAAGTGGACTGACGACACCCAGCTCACGGAGTGCCTGGATACCCGGGCGGTACACATGCAGGTCGCTCTCATTGGTTCCGTCCATCACGCACGGAATCCCCTCTTCTTTTGCAAAATCCAGAAGTGTCGCGAACAGGTGGTGTTTGCAGATATAACAGCGGTTGACCGGATTTGTCCGGATGGCTTCCAGCTCCATCTCATTGACCTGGATAATTTTATGGATCGCGCCCAGCTCCTTTGCCACCCGCTCCGCGATCTCCAGATCACAGGCTGGGTGCAGCATGGTGTGAAATGTCACGGCATAAACCGGCATTCCCGTCTTCTTCGCCGTATCACACGCCAGCTTGAGAATCAGGCTGCTGTCCACACCGCCCGAAAAGGCGACACAGACCGGTGCTTTCGCTTTTTCCGCCATGAAATGTTTTAAAGCTTCTCTTTTTTCTGTCTCTGATATCATTGGTTTATTTTCCATGGTTCTTGATTCTCCTCTTAATTATCTAACGAGAATGCACTGTGCCGTTTTTCAATCTAAAAAGTGCTTACTGTAAACTAATACTTCCGTCTTCCATTACTCCGTGGAATACTTCCATGAAGCGCTTCCCTGTCTCCCGGCAGATCGCGCGCACGCTCTCATACTCCGGATAGCACGTATCCACGCCGCCGCGCTTGCAGATTTTTACCTTTGCTGCCCCGTAACGGGTCTGGATCTCCTTTACTTCCCGTGGCAGTATCGTCCTCTCTACTGGATAGCGGCGCACACCGATCGTGGTCGTACAGGAGAAGACAAGCTGTTCTAATTCTTCCCGTTTTTCTGCCGTTGTCAGTACATGAAGCACATACGCCGGACGGTTTTTCTTCATATATGCCGGTGTGTACCACACATCTCTGGCGCCCGCTTCCAGAAGCACCTCCATCGCATATCCCAGCGCCTCGCCGGTGCAGTCGTCCAGGTTTGCCTCCATGACCCACATGGAGCTCTCGTCGTGACCGTCTTTTCCAGTTTCTACTTCCACCGTTTTATCCGTCAGAAGCATCGCCCGCAGGATATTCGCGTGCGCGAAATCCTTATTTCCGGCGCCGATACCGATCTTTTCGATCTGGTACTTCTTCGGAAGCGCCGCTTCTGTCCGGAATGCCGCCGCGATCGCCGCGCCGGTCGGCGTTACCATCTCTCCTTCGACATCCCGAAGCGTCAGTTCCAAGCCCTGTGCCGCTGCGATATTTGCCGTCGCCGGAACCGGAACCGGCATTAAACCGTGCTGGCAGCGTGCGAATCCATGACCTTCGGAAAGCGGCGATACCATCACGCGGTGGATTCCCAGATCCTCCAGGCAGAATGCCGCACTGATAACATCCACAATCGAGTCAATTGCACCGACTTCATGGAAATGAACCTCGCTGACCGGAATTCCGTGTGCTTTCGACTCTGCCCCCGCCACAATCTCAAACATCCGGCGCGCCAGGTTTTTAACGCGGTCAGATGCATCCAGACGATCGATGATCTCGAAAATGTCATGAATGTTGCGGTGGACGTGAGGATGCATATGATCGTGGGTGTGAGCGTGATCATGGCTGTGCTCATGGTCGTGAGTGTGTTCATGATCGTGATGATGCTCATGGTCGTGAGTGTGTTCATGATCGTGATGATGCTCATGGTCGTGCTCATCATGGCTATGTTCGTGGTCGTGATGACGCTCTTCTTCCTCTAAATGTACATCGAAATCATACGCATCGATTCCACATTTCTTCGTCCGCCCAAAATGCAGATGATACCCGGACACGCCCAGACTGTCCAGTGCCCGTACCAGTTTTTCCCGGCTTGCTCCAAGATCCAACAGTGCGCCAACCGTCATATCTCCACTGATTCCAGACGCACAATCCAGATATAAGATTTTCTCATCCATTTTTACTTCTCCCTCTACTTTTCTCATTTTATTGATACATTTCCGTTTTTCGCTTTTATGCAATTATCACAAACCACTATCACTCTGCCGTCTTCTTCGGCTCCCGCACCGCCAGGCGGTTGATCTGCGCCGCCAGATATGCTGCGCCGTAGCCGTTATCTATATTTACAACCGAAATGCCGTTCGCACAGGAATTAATCATCGTGATCAATGCCGACAGTCCATGAAAACTTGCACCATAGCCGACCGAGGTCGGAACCGCAATGACCGGATTTTCCACCAGCCCGGCGACAACTGTGCCAAGCGCGCCTTCCATTCCCGCCACCGCAATCACGCAGTTTGCCCGCGCAATCGCCTCGCGTTTGGATAAAAGGCGATGGATGCCCGCCACCCCTATATCATAGTAGCGCTCCACGCGGCAGCCGAAAAATTCTACCGTTTTGGCAGCTTCCTCCGCAACCGGGATATCCGCGGTTCCGCCTGTGCAGACTGCCACCAGCCCTTCCAGCTTCCACGGTGTCTCCGATGATTTTCTCGCCTGCAAAATTTTTGAAACCGGATCGTATTCTATCTCCGGGATGCGCGCCCGCACTAGATTCCACTGCTCTGGCGTCGCCCGCGTTCCGAGTACTTCCCCATTTTCCCGGTACAGCGTCTCGAAAATATCCGCCAGATAGGCATCCGGCTTTCCTTGGCAGAACACCGTCTCTGGGAATCCCGAACGCAATTTCCGGTGCAGATCCAGCTTCGCATACCCTAAATCTTCGTAAGGAAGATTCTTGAACGCATTCTCCGCTTCCTCAATACTCGTATCCCCCCGTTTTACCTCTTCCAACAGCTTCCGAACATCCATTTTTCCTCCTCCTTACCAAATCCCGAATTATTAATCTCTTACTATCGCCCATCTTCTTGTCCTTTGGACAAGAAGCATCCCTCGCTCTTATGAGCTCGGTCAATCCCGATTTTCTCTGTCAATATGTGAACTGGCTAAACTGCTGCCATCTTTTCCTGCAATGCCTTTAAATCAATCCGCCGCGTGCAAATCCGCTTCAAAAGAGATTCCGAATGGCTCACAATCACTATTCCCAGCTCCCGCTCCTTTGCCTCATGCAAAAGCGCCTGCCAGATCTGGCTCTGGGTCACTGCGTCAAACATCGCGGTGATCTCATCCGCCAGCAGATATCGCGGATTTGCCGCCAGCGCTCTGGCAATACAGAACCGCTGCAGTTCGCCGCCGGAAAGCTCCGATGGAAACCGATCCAGCCATTCTTCCCGGATGCCAAGCCGTCCCCGGCTCTCCTCATCCACCTGACCGCCCTCACTGAGAACCTGGCGCATCCGCCAGCGCGGGTTGAGCGCCTGCTCCGGGTGCTGCCAGATTAACTGCACCGGCATACAGCCCCGGATATTCTCAATCGGTATGCTGTCAATCTCTACCGTTCCCGCCTCCGGTCTCTCATATCCCGCCAGCAGGCGGCACAGCGTCGTTTTTCCATATCCGCTCGGCGCCACCAGACCCACGCGCTCTCCTGGCTCAATTTTCAGGGAAATACGCGTCAGCACGTGGCGCCCGCCATTTTCATACGAAAAAGATAGGTTTTCCGCCTTTAGTGACATCTCATTCTCCTCCAAAAAATTCATGTTCCGGCAGTGCCCGGTAGAGCGCCTGCGTGTATGGCTCTTTCAGATTCCGTCCCTCCCGGAAGTTCTCCGGCTTTACTTCCTCCAGAATCGTCCCGTCATAAAACACCAGAATCCGGTCCGCCATCTCAATCGCCAGTTCCAGATCATGAGTAATCAGAAGCACCGCTGCCCCGTCCTGTGCCATCTCTTTTAAATGACGGATTACATGGCACGCGGTCATCGCCTCCAGCCCCGGTGTCGGTTCATCCGCCACAATCAGCCTCGGCTCCTGCATCAGTGCCGCTGCCATCAGGACGCGCCGCGCCATGCCGCCCGACAGCTCAAATGGATAACATTTTTCCACTGATTCATCCAGCCCGTACCGCTTCAAAAGCTGGCGGCATTTTGCCCGCGTCGCTTCATCTTTTCTGCCGCCGCAGATCTGATCCCCGACCCGCATCAACGGATCGAGGTAGGAAACCCCCTGCGGAATCAGGGAAATTCCATTGCCCCGCAGCCCGGCAAGCCGCGTCTCATCCAGAACCTCTCCCTGATAGGAAATTTTTCCTTCCATCCGGCAGTTGTACGGCAAGATTCCCAGAATCGCGTGCGCCAGCAGGCTTTTTCCCGAACCACTCGCCCCGACCACCGCCGTCAGCTCCCCACTGAAAAGTTTGCAGGAAAGGTCGCGGAGCGGATGGAGTTCGCGCCGTCTAAGCCCACGCGCGTACTGCGTAAAATATAAGTTTAGATTTTGAATTTTCAATATCGGCTTTTCCATGGAATCACAATTTTCACGCAATCTCCGTTCTTTGATAACGTCTGTCTGTTCCAAATCTGATAGCCGCATCGTTTTTGATTGTTTTTGTCTTAATCGCATCATTTTATCAAAATATATGTTTTTCTGCCTCATTCCCAGCATCCTCTACTCATGCGCGCTCCCCGGATCCATCAGCCGCCCCAGGCTCTGCCCGATCGCCTGAAATCCCAGCGTTACCAGCACCAGTACCGCACCCGGAAAGAGCGCCAGCCACCATTTTCCGGTAATCAGGTACGACATACTCTCGGATAAAATAACACCGATCGCTGGTTGCTCGGAGGAAAGACCGAAGCCCAGAAAGGTCACGCCCGCCTCATGCAGAATCGCATGGGGAAAGAGAAGAATTAACCCGGTCACAAATTGCCGCGATACCTGCGGGACGATGTGGTTCCAGGCAATCCACCAGGGCTTTTTCCCCAGTTTTTCGGAGATCCGCACATACGGACTGTCCCGGATCTGTAAGATTTCCGCCCGCAAAAGTCTCGCCAGCGACGCCCAGTGCGTCAGGGCAATCCCGGCTGCTACACCCCGGAATCCCTTTCCCAGACTGTAGGAAATCAGGATCAGGAGAAGCATGTGCGGGATTCCCATTACCAGATTAATCAGCCCGCATACCAATGAATCCATCAGTCCCCCGCCAAGCGACGCCAGCAATGCAAGCGCCAATGCCACCGCGGCGCTGATCGCCGCGGTCAGAAGCCCCAGCCGGATGCTTAAAGAAAGCCCTGCAACCGTCCGTTTCAGCATATTCCGCCCCATCCAGTCGGTTCCAAACAGCCCGCCGGTTCCCGGAGGCAGGTTTTTTCTCGCAAAATCGACCTGCTGTGCGGCATCCTCCCAGACGATTCCAAGCACTGTCACCAGAATCAGGAAAAGGAGGGAAATTCCCAGCAGCCAGAGTGTTTTCTTTCTCATGCCCTGCCTCCTTTCCTAAGTCTCGGATCGACCAGCCGGTACAGCCCATCCGCCGCTGCATTTCCTGCAAATACAAGCACGGCACTGATGAGTGTAATTCCCATCAGAAGCGGGATATCGCTTCCCAGCCCCGCCGTGACCGCCGCCTGTCCGAGTCCCGGATAGGAAAAGACCTGTTCCACCAGCACCGAACCGCCGAAAATCTCGCTGATCGAGCCAAATTGGAGCGTAATTACCGGGAGAAGCAGGTTGCGGAGTCCATGCCGAAAAATCAGCCGCCAGCCGCTCTCGCCCCGCGCCCGCGCATAGAGTACGTAATCACTTTCCAGAATCTCAATCACTTTTTCGCGCGTGTGCATCGCAATCGAAGAAATCCCTGTCAGTCCCAGCGTACACGCCGGCAGAAATGCGTGATACAGGCGATCCGCCAGGCTGACCTCGTCCGCCGCCATTCCCACCGGGACACTGAACCCGATTGGGAAGACGGGAAGCTGCACTGTAAAGAGAAGCAGCAGCACCAGCGCCAGCCAGAAGGACGGCGTTCCCGCGATCACGATGCAATAGCCCGTAATCAGGCGATCCGCCCACTTGCCCCGTTTTGCCGCCGCTGCAATTCCTAAAAATATCCCCACGATTCCCGAAAACAGCCACGCAGACAGAAGGAGCCACACTGACGCAGACGCCTTTTCCGCGATCACCTCCAGCACCGGTCTGCGGTACAGAAGGGAAATGCCAAAATCACCATGACAGATGCCCGAAATCCAGTTAAAGAAGCGCTTCCAGACCGGCACACCAACGCCCCAGTACGCCTGCAGCTTCTCGATCTGCTCCGGCGCCATCGAGCCGAGCGCCGTCTGCCCGACATTCGTCTGCAGCGGATCGACCGGAGACATCGACACCAGCAGAAACGATACCAGACTGACTGCCAAAAGCAGCAGAATCAGGTGCAGCAGACTGCGCCCAAACCATTTCATCCTACTCATAGTACCACCGATCGACATTGTTGACGATGGACCAGCCGTGACCGTGCGGATGCACCTTCTGCTCTGCGACATGAAGCCCGTCTCTCACCCAGTACAGATGATCGACATTCACCAGCCAGATCCACGGAAGATCACCCTCGGCTGAAACGCCCGTCTCGCCGTCCCACTGCGCCTTTTTCCACAATTCATACGAACTTTCCAGATCCGGTGCTGCCAGGGCCTCATCCATATAAGCGTCCACGGTCTCATTCGCATACGGCGAATATTCTGCCAGCCCCGTATCTGCCTTTGTATGGTAAATATTATAAAATTCCATCGGCGTGTGCGCGCCCCAGCCCCAGAGAAGCGGCTGCGACTGTGCCTCGTCATACGCAGTATCCCAGCCGGTGCCGCGGATCGATGCGTCAATTCCAATCTCTTTTAACTGCTGCGCCGTATCGGCTGCCAGCGCCTGACGCACCGAATCCCCGGTCGGATAGAGAAATTCCAGAATGGCTTTCACTCCATCCTTTTCGCGGATGCCGTCAGCATTTTTCTTCCATCCCGCCGCATCCAGCATCTCTTCCGCCTTCTCCACATCATAGGAAATGTTCTCCATTTCATCGTTGTACCACGGCATCTTGTCACAGACACTATATGCCGGGCTGCCGTAACCATTTAACACATGATCGATCATTTCCTGCCGGTCAATCGCCAGGTTGATCGCCCGGCGCACCTGCACATCCGCGGTAAAATCATTGCCGATTTTTACGCCATCCTCCCGTACCGTCTCCGGCACTGCCGGGAGGTTAAATCCACGGTTGTCCACCGTCTCACAGTCCAAAAGACTGAATTCTGGAACCGACTGGTCTGCATAGGACGCCGCCGTGTACGCCACATCCACCTGCCCGGCGCGCACCGCCGCAAATGTCGCATCCTCTTCCATAAAGAGAATCGTGACCTGCCGCATCTTCGGCGCATCCCCATAATAATCCGGGTTGGCTTCCAGAATCACCTGCTGCCCCTTGTCCCACTGTTTCAGGATATATCGCCCGGAACCGATCGGATGTGTGCCGTAATCCGTTCCATATGCATGCTCCGGCACAATTCCCGTCACCGCCATCGTGTATGACCAGATAGCAAACGGGCGTTCCATCTCAAACACAACCGTCACATCATCGATCGCCTCCGCCTGTTTCAGCATTGAAAAATCGTTGACGGAACTCGTCTTTTTCAATGTGTTATAAGTGAATGCCACATCCTCCGCGGTCAGCGCCTCGCCATCCGTGAATTTCGCATCGTCGCGGATCGTCACCGTCCATGTCATTCTATCCTCGGAGGTCTCCACATCTGTCGCCAGATCATACCCGATACTCAAATCTGCTTCTGTCACCGTCAGGGTGCTCTGGATCAGCGGTTCATGCATATGCTCGCCCGCGCCCCAGCCATATGCCGGATCAAAGCCCGCCTCCGGCTCTGAAGTCGGCGGCATCGCGATAATAACGCTTATTTGGGTATTTTCCGCTGCATTTTCGCCGTTTTCAACATTTTCCGTCTGTTCTGCGCCGGAACCGCCTTTCTGCGCCTGATTTCCAGCGTTTCCGCATCCGGAAAGCATGACTGCCGCCGCTAAGGCAGTGACGCCAAGTGCCCTGGCTTCTCCGAACACCTTTCCAATGATTTTGCCTGTATTTTCTCGTTTTTTCATATTTTCTGTTGTACCCCTATATTTTTCCTTATGAAACAAAAGGATATCAGAAAAGTGCGGTCCCTGCTGAACCGCTGTACCTTCCTGGTATCCTTCTCCATTTTTCTTATTTATCTCAGTTAAAAAAGAATGTGCCTTGGCACATTCTCGTGCCGGGCGCGGTCGCTTGCGACATGTTTCTTCTTCGCGCGAGTGCGCATCCCGCGGAGCGTTTTTTTGTTTCATAGGACGCAATTCCCTATGAAACGAGAAGACTCCCACCTCTTTAGGTGGTGAGTCCTGATTCCTATTTTTTCGTTCCCCCGCTTCTGCAAGGCAGCATCTGCTTGTGCAGCGCTGTTTTCTTTTTCTTATATACATTTAGACTCATTTTAGATGTCTGTTATCTTATTATTATTCCGTCGGCGTCGTCTTTCTCACATTCGTCTCCAGGAAACGGTTATATCCGAGCCAGCCCGGATTCTCCCCGCCGCTCTTTAAGACTTCCAGCATCGTCTCCATCTTCGCATCGGTATTGTCCGCGAAATTCAATGCCAGCGCCTCCAGAAGCGCCGGTTTCTTCGGGGAACCGTACTCTAATTCGCCGTGGTGCGCAAGGATGCAGTGCTTTAACTCCGCCGCTGTCTTTGCCGGGAATCCCGGAATCTCCTTAATACGGTCTGCAACCATCATCGTGCCGATCACGATATGACCTAAGAGCTGACCGTCGTCCGTATAATCATTTTCCGGAAATGAGGATAATTCCTGCACTTTTCCGATGTCGTGGAACAGCGCCGCCGTCAGAAGCAGATCGCGGTTCAGCGCCGGATATGACTTCGTGTAGAAATCACAGAGTTTCATAACACTTAACGTATGTTCCAAAAGTCCGCCCACAAAACCATGATGCACACTCTTCGCCGCCGAATGGAAGCAGAATTTCTTCACAAATGCCTTATCTTCCAGGAAATAGCTGGATGCCAGCTTTTTCAGGTACGGATTCTGGAAAGACTGCACCAGAGCCGTCAGCTCCTGATACATTATCTTGATATCCTTTGAGCTGACCGGAAGGTAATCGCTTTCCTGATACTCGCCCTCGTCCGCCTTGCGTATGCGCTTGATATTTAACTGGTTGGAACCCTGGAAAACCGTCACATCGCCGTCCACATAGACGTACTGCAGCGGCTCAAAATCATTGATGCCCGGGGAACTTAAATCCCAGATTTTGCAGTCTACCGTGCCTGTTTTATCCTGAAGCAGCACGGAAGCGTACTCTTTTCCGTTTTTCGTCACCGCGTGCTGTTTCGTCTTACATAAATATACGTCCGAGACTCTCATTCCTTCCCGGAACTGTTCAATATATCTCATTCTGCCTATATCCTCCTGAATTTCTATCTGGCGCGCAGAGATACCAAAAATGGAATTTCCGTGTATCCGTCGCGCCCTTTCCGCATCACATTTACCGATACAGACACGCCGCTCGCGGAATTTTCAATCTGCGCCTGGAGATCTTTGAAACTTCCGATCTCCTTTGTGCCAAATTTCACAATAATATCGCCGGGCTGGATGCCAGCGTCATATGCCGGGCTGCCGGAGACTGCCTCCGTCACGTAAACGCCCGCCGGAATGCCGCTCCCCTGCATCGCACGGCTCACATCCTGTCCCAGGATGCCCAGATATGCCGCCGAAGCGCCATTCGTCAGCCGCTCCAGAATCGGCTTGTAGCTGGAAATGGTGTACGCCGCCGTCCGATCCGTACAGCTCTCGCTGCGGCAGGACTCCGATGTCCAGCCGACCATCTCTCCGGCTGTATTGATCAAAAAGGTACCCGTCTGCGAATTGCTGCTGATATCCGCATACAGGATCCGCGTCAGTCCATCTGTAATCTGCACATTGCGCGCCACGTAGGATACCGTTCCGAACGAAAGCGAATGCACCTGTCCGGACGGACCGCCGATACCTACGAGGACATCGCCTGCCTTGACCGTATATGAATTGGCAAGTGAAAGCACCTGCACCTTTTTCCGCTCTTCTTCCGGCAGATTGCCGGACGGCACCGCCACAACTGCCATTCCGAGCACTTCGTCAATCTGGCGCACTGTACCAGCGATCTTCGTTCCATCCGAAAATCTCACATTGATCGAATCTGCCGCCCGCACCGCATCGGCGTAAGTAAAGATCAGAAATTCTCCATCACTCTCCGCGATGACTGCACCTGCATAATCACCCGTATTTTCCACCGGATTTCCAAATATATCCGTATCCTGTTTGCCGGAGCTGACCGTCACGATCGACTTATCACCCTGTTCCCCGATTCCACGCAATACCGACGTCATCGAATTGAAATTGTCTGCGGAAAACTGATAGCTGGAAAGCGCCTCGCTGACCGCCTCATCAATCTCCTGCTCCATTTGTTCCGGCTGCGCTGTCATATCCGCATCTGCACCGTCCGACGGCGAAACAGAGTCCGGATCGTCCTTGGAAAACTCGACTGAGGATGTCTCCTGCATCCCATTTTCCTGAAAACACCGATCCGCAAACGGCTTTACCGCCGCAAACGAAACCGCCGCGACTCCTCCAAATGCGGCTGACGCGCATACAAAGAGAGCCACCCGCTTCGCAATCTGTTTTCTGGTCAGCGGCGGCTTCACTATCGTTTCTCTCATGAATTCCCGTTTTTCCTTTTTTTCAAGTTCTTCTGAATCCGGCATTTCACTTTCCCCTTTGCATAACATATCCTAATTATACTTTCCTTCTTAAGGTTATGCAAGAAAAAAGTGCGAATGCTTGGCTAGACGGCGGGGAATGTGATATAATGTGAACACTTGACGAGGTCTTTTCGAGTCTAGTGAGAACTTATACCTGACCACTTAATGAGGTCTTTCACGAATTTAGTGGTCACGGTATCATGTGAACACCATTTAAATTAAGAGGATTACCACAACATGAATGAAAAAGCATTAAAAACTCTCGAATATACAAAGATCATCGACCAGCTCACGGAGTACGCCTCCACGGAGATGGGAAAACAGATGTGCCGGGAACTGCAGCCGTCCTGTGATCTGGGGACGATCCGGCAAAGCCAGACGGAGACGACCGATGCCCTGACGCGCGTCCGCATGAAGGGAAGTCTCTCCTTCGGCGGCGTGAAGGATGTGCGTGGTTCCATGAAACGTCTGGAAATCGGAAGTTCCCTGGGGATCCCGGAGCTTCTCTCTGTCAGCTCCCTGCTGACAGTCGCTGCCCGCGCGCAGAGCTACGGACGCCATGAGAAATCCGAAGAATTTCCAGATGATTCCCTTGATGAGCGCTTCCGCGCCCTGGATCCGCTGACGCCGGTCAACAATGAGATCAAGCGCTGCCTGCCATCCGAGGATGAGGTCAGCGATGACGCAAGTCCGGGACTTGCCAAAGTGCGCCGCTCCATGAAGATCGTGGGCGGACGCGTCCATACCCAGTTAAATTCTATTTTAAATTCCAGCCGGACCTATTTACAGGATGCCGTCATCACAATGCGCGACGGGCGCTATTGCCTGCCGGTCAAGGCTGAGTATAAATCCCAGGTACCAGGCATGGTGCACGACCAGTCCTCAACCGGTTCGACTGTATTTATCGAGCCGCTCGCGATCGTCAAGCTGAACAACGAACTGCGCGAGCTGGAAATCCAGGAAAAACGGGAAATTGAATTTGTTCTGGCAGCTCTTTCCAGCCAGCTTATGCCTTACACCGACGCGATCCTCTCGGATCTTTCGATTCTGGCAGAGCTCGATTTCATTTTCGCAAAGGCAGCTCTTTCCCGCCACTATAACTGCGTGGAACCGAAATTTAACAACAAACGGTATATCAATATCAAGGACGGACGCCATCCGCTCTTAAATCCGAAACAGGTCGTTCCGATCAACATCTGGGTTGGCGATTCGTTTGACCTTCTGATTGTGACGGGTCCAAACACGGGTGGTAAAACCGTTTCTTTAAAAACCGTCGGACTCTTTACCCTGATGGGGCAGTCAGGACTCCATATCCCGGCATTTGAGGGATCCGAGTTGGCTGTTTTTGACAATGTATTTGCCGACATTGGCGATGAGCAGAGCATCGAGCAGAATCTGAGTACATTCTCCGCCCATATGACGAATATCGTTTCGATTTTAAATGAGGCGGACGCCAATTCGCTCTGTCTCTTCGATGAGCTCTGTTCCGGTACCGACCCGACCGAGGGCGCGGCGCTGGCGATTGCGGTTTTAAATTTCCTGCACAACATGACCTGCCGGACGATCGCAACCACGCATTACAGCGAATTAAAAGTCTTTGCGCTGACCGCGCCAGGCGTTGAAAATGCCTGCTGCGAGTTCAACGTCGAGACTCTCCGCCCGACCTACCGCCTGCTCATCGGTATTCCAGGAAAAAGTAATGCATTTGCCATTTCCCGCAAGCTGGGGCTGCCGGATATATCATCGACGAGGCGAAAAACCAGATGGAGCAGAAGGACGAATCCTTCGAGGATCTGCTTGCCAATCTGGAAAACAGCCGCGTGACCATTGAAAAAGAGCGCGAAGAGATCGCCTCCTATAAACAGGAAATTGAAACGCTGAAGAACCGCCTCCAGCAGAAGGAAGAACGTTTCTCCGAGCAGAAGGAAAAAATGCTTTCCAAAGCCCGCGAGGAAGCTCAGAAGATCCTTCAGGATGCGAAGGACACCGCCGATCAGACGATCCGCAACATCAACAAGCTTGCCAAGTCTTCCGGCGTCAATAAAGAACTGGAAGCTGAGCGGACCAAGCTACGCGGCAAGATCCAGGATGTAGACAAGAAACTGGCAGTTAAGAAAACCGCCGCACCGAAAAAAGCCGTTTCCGCGAAAAAGCTGCGTCTCGGCGATACCGTGCGCGTTCTCTCGATGAATTTAAAGGGAACCGTCAGCTCCCTGCCGAACGCCAAGGGCGATCTGTATGTACAGATGGGAATTCTGCGCTCCCTCGTCAATATCCGCGATCTGGAAATGGTCGAGGAAGCATCCATCACCGGACCGGGACTTTCCGGCACGCATACGGGTGGTTCCCGCGGATCCGGAAGCGGAAGCAGCAAGATCAAGATGTCCAAGTCCTTCAGCGTATCGCCGGAGGTCAACCTGATTGGCATGACCGTCGATGAGGCGATCCCGGTACTCGACAAATACCTGGATGATGCCTACCTGGCGCATCTTCCGCAGGTCCGCGTCGTACATGGTCGTGGAACCGGCGCTTTGAAAGCGGGCGTACACCGCCACTTGAAGAAATTAAGCTATGTCAAGGAATACCGGCTTGGCGAGTTTGGCGAAGGCGATACAGGCGTTACAATCGTGACATTTAAATAAGAAATATCCATAACTGTTCAGGTACTGAACAGTTACAAATATCCAAAAAAACAGGAGGAATCAACATGGCTGAAAAGCAGCGCATTCTCATCGTAGATGACGACTACAACATTGCTGAACTAATCTCACTTTACCTGACGAAAGAATGTTTTGAAACGAAAATTGTCGGAGACGGGGAAGAAGCTCTCCGGGTATTTCCCGAATTTCAGCCCAACCTGATTCTCCTTGATCTGATGCTTCCGGGCATCGACGGCTATCAGGTCTGCCGGGAACTGCGAAGTACCTCCCAGGTGCCAATCATCATGCTCTCCGCCAAGGGCGAAATCTTTGATAAGGTGCTGGGGCTGGAGCTGGGCGCCGATGACTACATGATCAAACCATTCGATTCGAAAGAGTTGGTTGCCAGAGTCAAAGCCGTTCTGCGGCGCTACCAGCTGCCGGTGCAGATGCCTGCATCGTCCGTGACCGAACAGCATGGCAATTTTGTCGAATATCCGGATCTCATCGTCAACCTGACGAACTACTCCGTCATTTACAACGGACACTCGATCGAGCTGCCGCCGAAGGAACTGGAACTGCTCTATTTCCTCGCGTCCTCACCAAACCAGGTATTCACAAGGGAGCAACTTCTCGACCATATCTGGGGATATGAATACATCGGCGACACGCGGACGGTAGATGTCCATATCAAGCGGCTCCGTGAAAAAATCAAGGGCAACGACAAGTGGGCGCTGACGACCGTCTGGGGGATTGGATATAAATTTGAGGTAAAACGGTAACTGTTAGTAAAGGAACTGAACTGTTACGTGAAGAGGTAACCGGAGGTTTACCATGAAATCAAACCACTACACACATTCTCTTTATTATAAACTGCTGATCGGCTATCTCATCTTCGGTCTGCTTGGATTCATCACGATCGCGACCATCTCATCTGAGATGACCTACCACCATCTGGTGGAACGCGAATCGGAGGTTCTGTATGACGAGGCGACCATGATTGCCGATCGGTGCAGCAAAGCCTACGAGGGCAAAACCATCAATCTCGACTCGGCATACCCACAGCTCGAGGCGGTTTCCGCCTATCTGCAATCGGATATCTGGATCCTGAACCATGAGGGCACCATCGTTGCGGACAGCAGCGACAGTCGTACCGGCATCGCAATCGACGATTTCGACCCGACCGCACAGGGCAACCGGCTCTATTCCATCGGACAGTATTACAACCTGTTTGACAGCAAAGTACTCTCCGTTTCCGCCCCGATCACAGGCAATATGAAGACCTACGGCTACATCGTGATTCATATGCCAATCCAGAACATTGAGGCGGAACAGAACGGATTTCTAAATATTATTTACATAACATCGATCATCCTGTTCTTCCTATCCCTGGTGGTGCTTCTTGTTTTTACAAAAGTGGTCTATTTCCCGCTCAAAAAGATTACGGTCGCAGCCAATGAATATGCAGCCGGAAACCTGGCACACAATATCCCGATTACCACCCATGACGAGATCGGCTATCTCGCCAGCACATTAAACTATATGTCCAGCGAGTTAAATGAAATGGAACAGTACCAGCACAATTTCATTGCGAACGTATCGCACGATTTCCGCTCGCCTCTGACTTCCATCAAGGGCTATCTCGAGGCGATTCTCGATGGCACAATCCCGCAGGAACTCTATCACAAATACCTGCACATCGTCATTTCCGAGACCGAGCGCCTTAACAAGCTGACCCAAGGCATGCTGACGCTCAACTCCTTGGACAGCAAGGGCTACTTAACCCGGACAAATTTCGATATCAACCGGACGATCAAGGATACCGCCGCAACCTTCGAGGGCACGTGCAGCGCGAAAGGCATCACGTTTGACCTGACCTTTGCGGATAGCATCCAGATGGTCTACGCCGATCTCGGAAAAATCCAGCAGGTTCTCTACAACCTGATCGACAACGCGATCAAATTCAGCCACGAGGATTCGATCATTTACATCCAGACCTCCATCCGGTATGAAAAAATCTTCATTTCCGTCAAAGACACCGGCATCGGCATCCCGAAGGACAGCCAGAAGAAAATCTTTGAACGTTTCTACAAGACCGACTTATCGCGCGGAAAAGATAAAAAGGGGACCGGGCTGGGGCTTGCGATTGTCAAAGAGATTGTTCAGGCACATGGGGAAAATATCGACGTTGTCAGCACCGAGGGCGTGGGGACGGAATTTATTTTTAGTCTGCCGAAGGCGACTGCGCTATAGCAAATTGAAACTGTCCAATTCCTTCGCAATTACAGCAAATCTTCCATCTGGCATCCCAGTGACCGTGCAAGCGCACGCACGGTTTCTGCGGATGCTTTTTGAATCTTCTTTTTTCCCTGTTCATACTGCTGAATACTCCGCAGCGTAACCCCCGATTGCTCTGAAAGATCCTTTTGGGTATATCCCGCCATCTTCCGGATCCGCCGCAACGCGTTTTTCCCCTGCTCTTTTCTTCGAATGATTCTGTCTGCCGCCTCAACAAATTTATCCTCCGGAGCTTCATGAAGTGCCGGATACATTTCCACAACCTCCCGGACCGGAAGCCCTGCTTCAATTTCCTTAAATTTCTTCTCACTGTACCACTGATAATACGCCAGTATCCAGCCACTCCAATACTCTCTGGAACAGGTAAATTCTACCTGCGGTTCCGGCAGTTCGTCCTTTTTTCCCGCTTTTCGAAGCACTTCCTCCGCAAGCTCCGTTCCAGAAAAGCCGCTCACTACTCTTGGTACACCTTCCCCAAATTTTTCTGCATACCCGGTTGTAAGAAACAATTTCCAAAAATCTTCCAGATCCATCCCACAGGCATTGACCGCATAATCTGTCATTTCCCCCAGATTTCTCATCGCATCATCCAGATATTCAATCCCATAAGCGCTCATCCTCAGCCGACACCTCCCCTCGAATCAAATCCCGCATATAAATACCGTCGATATCATCCTCTTCCACCTTTTTCCGGTATGCATTTCTAGCTTGCTCATCCCTGGCTCTTCGTTTTACATAATATTCCACTGAATCTACTCCTTCATAAGAAAGAAAGTGTATCGCCTGAAATGCCTTCTGACTCTTTAATACATACTGCTCTCCCAATTTTCCCAGCCGCATCGCATACGAAAGCTGCTCTAACGATATTTCATTATTTACAAACGCCCTTGCAAATGAAAAATACGAATCATCCGCCCGGTACCCAATCACCACATCATATCCGTCCACATCCGGGAGGAAATGTTCCAGCAGCCACTCTCTTCCCCGTTTCATGACCGCCGAAGAAAGGCGGATTTTCCGGTATTTCATCAAAATCGCCAGCCAATGAAGAACGCTGTAGTGCTTCTCCATCAAATTTAAAATCAAAAGACCGGTTTCATCCATTTCATACTGATTCACATAGCCGTCCTCCCGCTCGGCGCACGACCACTCCTTCGCCAGCTCCAGACTCTCCGTACAATAAAAGCCCTGTCCGTAGTCATTATAGACCTTTCCCTGACCATACATAGGAGTAGAAATAATTTCCAAGGAACCGTGATATAAAATTTTTCTCATTCTGAGGAACCTCCTTATCTATTATGGGAGCAAGTAGAAACATGTGGTATATAAAAAATAGATTCGTTTTAATGAAAATAACTCTATAGAGATATTTTTTATTAATATTATATCTCTATAGAGTTATTTAATCAATTTTTATTTCAGATCTTAAAAAGATATGCCACCTTACAGTACGCACCTTACACAAACTGTAACTGTCCTTTCACGATGTTTCGAATTACACCTACCGCGCCTCTTCCCCCGGAAAATGCGCGTCGGACCGCTTCAGAATCTCCCGGGCAGTCTTTGTCTTACCCAGACCACCAAAGGTACAACGCAGTTCCAGCGGCAGCGACAGACCGATCTCATAGATCGCGCCGATTGTCTCATCCAGCGGGATCATCTTGTCGTAGCCTGCCAGAATCATATTGGCGCTGGCGAGCGCATTGCTTCCTCCCATGATATTTTTGCCGAGACATGGCCATTCAACACGGTTTCCGACCGGATCGCAGGCAAGTCCTGTGATGTTCTGGAGTCCTACAGACGCCGCATCCAGAGATTGCCGGTTTATTCTGTTTTCATCTTGACAATGAAACGTGAAACTGCTACAATCCAACCATACAAACCACATTTGATTTGTGATAAATCCATTTTTAGTATATATGTTTTATTTCATTCATAAATATTCAGGAGGTTTTGATATGTTATTTCTCAGCGAACAAGAAATGTGGCAGTCCGTCACCTTAGAGGATGTCATGGACGCGATCGAAGATGCGTATGCGATTCACAAAAGCGGCAATTATAAGATGCCGGATCGTTTTATCGCACAGCGTGATAAAAATATGATGCTCTATATGCCGTGTTTTCTGGATTCCGTCATCGGTACAAAGATGTTATCCGAATTTCCGGACAATCCCTCTCTGGGAATTCCGTATCTGAACGGACTTATGATTTTAAATAACGCAAAGACCGGTCTGCCGAAGGCGATTATGAACGGAAGTGTCCTGACCGCAATGCGGACCGGTGCGGTCGGCGGTGTCGCACTGCGCTATCTGGCTCCAGAGGATGCTGCCTCAGTTGGTCTGGTTGGCTGCGGTATGCAGGGACTACACCAGCTTCTCTATGCCTGCGAGGTGCGCCCGATCACAGATATTTATCTGTATGACGCATACGCTAAGGATCTTTCCGGCTTTATCGAGCGCTTATCGGCGCGTCTGGCATCGTTTGGAAAAAACTCCATCCAGATTCATACCTGCGCGGATACCCGTGAACTGGCTGAGCACAGCCGCGTCCTGATCTCCGCCACCCAGGCGGTCGATCCGGTCTACCCGGATGATGAAGAGCTGCTTCGCGGCAAATGCTTTGTTGCCATCGGCTCCTGGCGTCCGGAACGGCGCGAACTGCCGGATGCGGTGTGGAAACTCGTCAAGAACGCGTACACCGAGCTTCCGTATGCCTGCGAGGAGAGCGGCGATCTGAAAATTCCGCTGGAAAAGGGCGTTCTGACACAGAAGCGCGTCCACTTTATCGAGGATCTGATCGAAGATACCAAGCAGGGACATCCGCATGAGCAGAACGAGACCCGCTGCTTTAAATCCGTCGGCATGGGACTCTTTGATGTGCGGACGGCACAGCTTATCTATGAAAAAGCATTGGAAAAAGGAATTGGACAAAAACTTAATTTCTAGGAAAAATGGTTGGAATAGAAAAGGCTGTATCACCTACCGCGCGCTTCCATGCGGCAGGCAATACAGCCTTTTTCTTATTGTTATATGTGCATTAATTTTCCAGCATTTTTCTGAATCTATAGACTGGCAAATTTTTCGCTCCATATTCTTCTCTACTTATTTATATAACGGATACTTCTCACACAGTTTCGTCACTTCCGCACGGATGTAATCTGCCTTGTTCTCGAAGTCGGTAGCTGCCAGCCAGATGCACTCTGCAATCACTTCCATGTCCTCTTCTTTCAGTCCACGGGTGGTAACAGCCGGAGTACCGATGCGGACACCAGAAGTAACAAACGGGCTTCTCGGGTCGTTCGGAACGGTGTTTTTGTTCAGGGTGATGTATACTTCATCGCAGCGGTTCTGCAGCTCTTTACCGGAAATATCCATGCCGCGCAGATCAACTAACATCAGGTGGTTATCGGTTCCGCCGGTTAGAATCTTGAATCCCTGCTTCTGAAGTGCGGCTGCCAGCGCTGCTGCATTCTTCTTTACCTGAAGCTGATACTCTTTAAATTCTGGTTTCAGCGCCTCGCCGAAGCAGACTGCCTTGCCAGCAATGATGTGCTCTAACGGACCGCCCTGGGTTCCCGGGAAAATCGCCTTGTTGAAGTTGAACTTCTCAGCTGCTTCCTTATTTGCCAGAATCAGACCACCTCTCGGTCCGCGCAGTGTCTTATGAGTGGTTGTCGTAACAACATCTGCATACGGAATCGGGCTCTGGTGAAGACCGGCTGCTACCAGACCAGCGATATGAGCCATATCGACCATCAGGTATGCGCCTACTTTGTCTGCAATTTCACGGAAACGTTTGAAATCAATCTCTCTTGCATAGGCACTTGCACCTGCAATGATCAGCTTCGGTTTTGCTTCCAGTGCAATGCGCTCTACCTCTTCGTAATCAATCACGCCATTGTCATCGACACCATACGGCACAATGTTGAAATATAAACCGGAGAAATTGACAGGGCTTCCGTGTGTCAGATGTCCGCCGTGATCCAGGTTCATGCCCATAACAGTATCACCCGGTTTCAGCATTGCGATAAATACCGCCATGTTTGCCTGCGCGCCGGAATGCGGCTGTACGTTTGCATAATCACAGCCAAACAGTTTTTTCGCTCTCTCGATCGCGATGGACTCTACAACATCGACACACTGGCATCCGCCGTAGTAACGTTTTCCCGGATATCCCTCCGCATATTTGTTGGTTAATACCGATCCCATCGCCATCATAACCGGCTCCGATACAATATTCTCCGACGCGATCAGCTCCAGGTTTCTTCTCTGACGGGCTGCCTCTGCTTCAATGGCTTCTCCCACTTCCGGGTCTGCCTCTGTAATGAACTTCATTACCTCATCTACCATGTCTGTTTCTCCTATTCTTTTTCTGTCATCCATACAAAATCATCAAGTGGATTTTTCATATATAAATATAAAACCACACTTTTGTCTCTCCGGATTTTTTATTTAAAAAAGCCTTTTTCAGGTCTCATTAAATACTGTCACCAGACGCTTCTTATGCCAGCAGCGCTTCCGCCATCTGCTCCAGCGACGGAATATCGCTCTCCTTGAGCGCCCCGCGAACCGTAACGATCGGTTCAACCACCGTGATCTCCTTCATCGCATCCAGCATTCCCTTCATCGTGCGCGCTGCACTCGGCGCCCAGGAACCGTTTTCAATCAGGGCAACGGTGCGTTTCTGGTAATTCTTGCTCTGTAAGTGGTGCAGGAAATCTGCCATAACCGGCATCACACCCGCGTCATAGGACGGTGCTGCCAATACAATTTTTCCATACCGGAATGCATCTTCCAGCGCCTCCGCCATATCACCGCGCGCCAGATCCGCGATTGCCACCTTCGGGCATCCTTTTTTCTCAAGAATTTCCTTGCATTTCTTCGCCGCATCCTCGGTGTTGCCATGCAGGGACGCATATGCGATAAATACACCCTCAGACTCAACGCCGTAGCTGCTCCAAATCTGGTATTTTTCAAGCACATGACCGATCGTTTCTTTCAGAACCGGTCCATGCAGCGGGCAGATAATCTGGATCTCAAGACCGGCTGCTTTCTTAAGAAGTGCCTGCACCTGCATTCCATATTTTCCTACAATATTGAAATAATACCGTCTCGCCTCGCAGTCCCAGTCCTCATCCACATCAAGCGCACCGAACTTGCCGAAACCGTCGGCGCTGAACAGCACCTTGTCGAAGGAATCATAGCTTACCATAACTTCCGGCCAGTGTACCATCGGTGCCATGATGAACGTCAGCTCATGGCGCCCCAGTTTCAGGGTATCGCCCTCCTTGACCGTCAGCGCACGGCTGGTATCAAGATCAAAGTACAGTTTCAGCATCGGAAATGTCTTCGCATTGCCTACCAGTGTGATTTCCGGGTACCGTTCTACGACTGCTGGATACTTGATGCATGATCCGGCTCCATGTGGCTGATTACCAGATAATCCGGGGTTCTTCCAGCCAGTGCGGTTTCCAGATTTCCCAGAAATTCCGTCTGTTTGCGCTTGTCTACCGTATCCATGATCGCGATCTTTTCATCCATAATCACGTATGAGTTATATGAAATACCATTTGGCACCTGATGCTGCCCCTCAAACAAGTCAATGTCATGGTCGTTTACACCGATGTAGCGAATATCTTCTGTGATCATTTCCTGCTTCCTCCTGTTCTTTTCGCAGCTGCTCCCTCTCTTTACAGCTGCCTCTTTTTGTTCTCACAGGCATCCCGCATCCTGCTGTCAGCCTGCCTTATGATTTCATCCGTTACCTCTGACTCTGAATCAGTCTTTCTCCTCAATCGCCATAATCATATCCACGCGTCTCTGATGGCGTCCGCCCTCAAATTCTGCGTTGATCCACTCGTCAACGATCATCTTCGCAAGCTCACTTCCTACCACGCGGGCGCCGAAGCAGAGTACATTGGCATCGTTGTGGCGGCGGGACATCACCGCTGTGTACGGCTCGCTGCATACGCAGGCGCGCACGCCTTTTACCTTGTTAGCTGCCAGTGAAATACCAAGACCGGTACCGCAGATTGCGATACCCAGATCGGCTTCGCCGGAAACAACTGCACGGCCTACCTTCTCTCCGTAAACTGGATAATCACAGCTCTCGCTGCTGTCTGTACCCAGATTTAACACTTCGATTCCTTTTTCTTTCAGGAAATCCACAATAATGTTCTTCAGTTCTACCGCCGAATGGTCATTTCCAATCGCAATTTTCATCTCATCTTCTCCTCATCTGACTGACTTCCGGAACAAATGATATAGTCCGGTCATTATGGAATCATTTTAGTAAAGTTGCCGGGCAATGTCAAGACTGTGAAAATCTCAGAAATACATAAAAAGAGCGCAGAGGAAGCTCTTTCGCACTTCTCCGCGCCCTATTGTTTCTTCTATATAATAGTTATAAATCCGCCGTAAGACGTTTTCCGCTTACGCGCTATGGACAGCCGAAGCCGTCAGCTTGCCATCCGAAAGCCCGATCTCTATCGTATCGCCCGCACGGACGCCGTCCGCCAGAATCAGCTTCGCTGCCAGTGTCTCAACGTTCTTCTGCAGGTACCGTTTCAGCGGTCTTGCACCGTAAACCGGATCGTAGCCATTTTCAATGATGAAATCCTTTGCCTCGTCCGTCAGGGCAATCTTTAATTCCTTATCCGCCAGACGTTTGTTGACATCTGCAATCAGAAGCTCAATGATGCCTCCGATGTTGCCTTTCGTCAGCGGCTTAAAGAGAATAATCTCATCCAGACGGTTCAGGAACTCAGGACGGAAGTGAGCTCTCAAGTCATGCATAACGGAGCTTTCCGCCTCCGGCTTGATCTGTCCCTTTTCATCGATGCCGTCCAGCAGATACTGGGAACCGATGTTGGAGGTCATAATCAGGATCGTATTCTTGAAATCGACAGTTTTGCCGGTCGAATCCGTGATACGTCCATCATCCAGAACCTGCAGCAGGACGTTAAATACATCCGGGTGCGCTTTCTCAACCTCATCGAAGAGGACAACGGAATACGGTTTGCGCCGTACTGCCTCGGTCAGCTGACCGCCCTCGTCATATCCGACATATCCTGGCGGCGCTCCGATCAGACGGGAAACGGAATGTTTCTCCATGTATTCACTCATATCGATACGAACCATGTTGTTCTCATCATCAAACAATGCCTCCGCCAGCGCTTTTGCAAGCTCTGTCTTGCCGACACCGGTCGGACCTAGGAACAGGAACGAACCGATTGGTTTCGTCGGATCCTTGATGCCCGCTTTGGAACGGATAATCGCCTCCGTTACCTTGGTAACGCCCTCATCCTGTCCGATGACACGTTTATGCAACAGTTCGTCCATATGCAGGGTCTTGCTGCGCTCGCTCTCGGTCAGTTTGGCAACCGGAATACCGGTCCACTTCGAAATAATCCGGGCAATCTCATCCTCGGTGACACTCTCATGTACCAGACTGAGATCCTGATTTTTCACTTTCTCTTCCTCTTCCGCCAACTGTTTCTGCAGTTCCGGCAGCTTGCCGTACTGGAGTTCAGCCGCTTTGTTGAGGTCATATGCCTGCTGCGCTGCCTGAATCTCGCCATTTACATGCTCAATCTCTTCACGCAGTTTGGACAGCTTATCAACGGAAGATTTTTCATTCTCCCACTGGGCTTTCTGGGTCGAAAAGCTGCTCTTGAGCTCTGCCAGTTCTTTCTGCAGTTCTGCCAGGCGATCCTGACTTAAGCGGTCAGTCTCTTTCTTAAGCGCAGCCTCTTCAATCTGCAGCTGCATGATACGTCTCGACAGTTCATCCAGCTCCGCCGGCATTGAATCCATCTCTGTCTTGATCATCGCGCACGCTTCATCAACCAGATCGATCGCCTTATCCGGAAGGAAACGATCCGTGATATAACGATCCGAGAGGATTGCCGCCGATACAAGCGCAGAGTCGGTAATCTTGACCCCGTGGTAAACCTCATATCTCTCTTTCAGACCACGCAGAATGGAAATCGTATCTTCCACGGTCGGCTCATCAACGTGAACCGGCTGGAAACGACGTTCCAGAGCTGCATCTTTTTCGATGTATTTACGGTACTCATCCAGGGTCGTCGCACCGATACAGTGCAGTTCACCTCTAGCCAGCATAGGCTTCAGCATATTCCCGGCGTCCATCGCGCCCTCGGATTTGCCCGCGCCGACGATCGTATGCAGCTCATCGATAAACAGAATAATCTGTCCCTCGCTCTTCTTGACCTCGTCAAGCACCGCTTTCAGTCTCTCTTCGAACTCGCCGCGGTACTTCGCGCCCGCCATCAGAGCACCCATATCCAGGGCAAACAATTTCTTGTCCTTCAAGCCCTCCGGGACATCGCCGCGCACGATACGCTGTGCCAGTCCTTCAACAACGGCTGTCTTACCAACGCCAGGTTCACCAATCAGAACCGGGTTGTTTTTCGTCTTTCTGGAGAGAATCATAACCACATTACGGATCTCACCGTCACGGCCGATGACCGGATCGAGCTTCTGATCTCTCGCACGTTCCACCAGATCGTAACCGTATTTATTTAAAGTGTCATACGTTGCCTCAGGATTATCGCTGACGACACGCTGGTTGCCGCGCACTGTCGAAAGCGCCTGCAAAAAGCTCTCTTTCGTAATTCCGTAGAGACGGAACAGTTCCTTGACCGCCTTATTCGGCTGTTTTAACATCGCCAGAAATAAGTGCTCGACGGAAACATACTCGTCCCCCATCGCTTTGGCTTCGTCCTCCGCGTTCACCAGCACCTTGTTGGCATCGTTGGAGAAATACACCTGACCGCCGGATACCTTCGGCAGCTTTCCAATCGCCTGCTGCACCTCATCACGGAACTGGTCGCCCGAGATTCCCATCTTTGTTATTAATTTAAAAATCAAGCTGTCTTCCACAGTCAAAAGACTGTACAGCAAATGTTCCTGATCAATCTGCTGGTTTCCATATTCATACGCCAGCTTTTCCGTATTTTGAACGGCTTCCAGAGACTTCTGGGTAAATTTACTGATATTCATAAACCTGCCTCCTTTCGAACAATCTGTGAAAACCTTTTGGTCTTCTTTTGTTCTAGCAGTAATATAACACTTGTTGTTAGCACTGTCAAGTGTAGAGTGCTAATTTTTTATGAAGAATTTGTGAAATTTTTTTTTTTTAATTTTCATGTAAGCATATCTTTCTTGCTGATTTACCTGTTTTATGTTACATTTATTATCAACAACTCGATCTGTTTTTTAACTATAAACCCTGCATTTACATGAAAGTTGAATCTAACTTATGAACCATCCATCCAACGAAAATATCCCATCAAGAAGCTTTTCTTATCATGCCTTTAACTTTACCTTTTTGCTTCTTCTGGCAATATTTTTCATTTCCTTATACACCGTTGCACTGCTGAAAAGCAACAGCCGCATCACCCTGACCGCCGCCGTAGAACGGAATATTTCCTGTTCGGACGCGGTTCACCGGGCGATATCGAGCCGGCTGACGCGGGCAGATTTTGAACAAATCAACACAAAATCCGATATAGCTCCGCGCAGTATCGAAGCCTGCAGTCTTATTTAAATGAGCTTCGCAGCCTCAATTCGACGCGCTACTTATACACTGCCAAGCGTGGACCGGGCGGAAAACCCATCTACCTGATCGATGGCCTGGATCTGGAAGCACCTGATTTTGCTTATCCGGGCACCTACCTGGAAGAGGAAATGGTTCCGTATCTGGAAGCTGCCCTCTCCGGCAAAACGATCCACTCACAAAAGATCATTGATACCACATGGGGGCATATTTTTACCGCCTGCTATCCGGTCATTGCCTCCGACGGAACCAATGACATTCTCGGTGCCCTCTGTATCGAGATTGATATGGAAGACACTTACCGATCGATTGAGGCGATCAACCGTTCCTCCTTTGGAATCGCCGCTGCCGCGAGCATGATAGCACTTCTGCTAATTGTTATTTCCTATTTTTATACAAAGAAACAGAAGTCCAGAGAACTCACCCAGCAGCAGCTTCTGGAACAGACCGCAAAAGCAGCAGAGGCAGCCAACAAGGCGAAATCGACCTTCCTGTTCAATATGTCGCATGATATCCGGACACCGATGAATGCGATCCTCGGTTACGCAGAACTTGCCAGAAACCATCTGCAGGAACCGGAAAAAATCGGTGAATATATGGACAAGATCCATATTTCCGGTGAAAAGATGCTCTCTATCATCAACAATATTCTTCAGTTTTCACAGATTGAGAATAACCAGATACACATTGAAGAAACCTCCATCCAGACTGAGAAAAGTTTTGATTCCTGTATCGTCATGGTTCAGACTGCCCTGGAAGAAAAACAGCAGCATTTTCATGTGACTAAGGACATTTCGTACCCATATATCTACATTGACACGACGTATATGTCCGAAATTGTATTGAATATTTTGAGCAATGCGATCAAATATACCGCAAAGGGCGGGACGATCTCCTGTGCCCTCCGCCAGGAGCCTGGTGAAACGGACGGCTGGTGTATCACAGAAATCGCAATCACCGATACCGGCATCGGCATTTCCGAGGAATTCCAGTCGCATATTTTTGAATCATTTTCACGGGAGCGTTCTTCCACCGTCAGCGGCATTGAAGGCACCGGGCTTGGCATGGGAATCGTGAAAAATCTGGTGGATCTGATGCATGGAACGATCGAGGTAAAGAGCAAGCTCGGAGAAGGTTCAACGTTTACCGTCCGGATCCCATGCCGGATTTCCTCGCGGGAGGAAACAGAGCCTACCGCATTCGATGAAACAGCTGCCCAGACTCTATCCGGCTGCCGGATTCTTCTTGCGGAGGATAATGATCTGAACGCCGAAATTTCCATCGAACTTTTGACCCGCGAGGGGCTTTTGGTCGAACGGGCAAATGACGGGGTTGCCTGCCTGGAAATGCTGCAAAAAGCGCCGGAAGATTATTATGATTTGATTCTGATGGATATCCAGATGCCGATCATGGACGGCTACAAGGCAACGCGGGCGATCCGGCGGTTTTCGGATAAGAAGAAGGCTGGCATTCCGATCGTTGCGATGACAGCGAATGCATTTACAGAGGATAAAGAGCGGGCGCTGGAATCCGGAATGAATGATCATATGGCGAAGCCGATTGATATGAAGGTGCTGATGAGTGTGCTGGAGGAGCAGATTTGTGGGCATAAAGGTTTATAAATGATGAAAAACGGCACACCGCATTCTCATCACTAAGTAACGAGAATGCGGTGTGCCGTTCTTCAAATCCTATTTTGTAAAATATTTCTCTTTAATGATCTCCACCGGCATCTGCTGTCCTGTCCAGAGTTCAAAGGATGCAGCTCCCTGATAGAGAAGCATGTACATACCGTTGCTGGTCTTGCAGCCTGCCGCTCTTGCTTCGCGCAGTAAACGGGTCTCCTGAGGATTGTAGATGACATCGAATACGAACAGGTCTTTGTGGAACATCGTTGTATCAGTAATGATCGTGTTGTCTGTCTTCGGAGCCATGCCGACGGAAGTACCATTTACCAGAATCGCGCTGTCTGCGATGGACTGGCGCAGGATCTCCGGATCGGAGTAATCATGCAGGGTTACCTTGCACCCTGTGCGCTCGTTCAGTTTCTTTACAATCTCCTCGGCTCTCGGATAGAACGCGTCCTTGACGTTAAATACGTTAATTTCTGCCACGCCGTCTAAAGCTGCCTGTACAAGAATCGCGGTTGCGGCGCCGCCAGCACCTAAAAGCGTCATTTTCTTGCCAATGATGTCTACACCATTTTCTGCAACTGCACGCATAAATCCGACACCATCGGTCGTATAAGCAGTCAGAACACCGTCGTCGTTGACAATCGTATTGCAGGCGCCGGAAATCTCGGAAGCCGGTGAAACCTTGTCTGCCAGCTTGCACATGATATTTTTGCCCGGCATCGTGATATTCCAGCCGCGCGCGCCCATCGTCCGCAGTCCCTCAACCGCCTGCGGCATCTTCTCTTCCGGCACATCAAACGCCAGATATGTATAATCCAGACCCAACTGGCTGCACGCCTCGTTGTGCATCTCCGGCGAAACACTGTGTGCGACCGGGCTTCCCAGTAAACAAAGTAAACCTGTGTGTCCTGTGATATGATTCGACATCTTTTTTCCCCTTTCGTTTTCTCTGTCAGAACTTTCTGAGCAGTCACATTATTTAAACTTCTTCACCTGTGCAATGATCTCCTCGCAGATCTCATTCGCTGATTTTCCATCGGTCGCGATCACAATATCCGCTGCCGCTTCATACGCCGGTCTGCGCTTCTCCATCAGTTCGGAAACATATTCCACTGTCTTATTATTTTCCAGAAGCGGACGGTCATGGTTCTCTTTGACACGCTCCAGAATCGTCTCCGGCTTCGCGGTCAGAAGTATAACCTTGCCGCTCTTTCGCATCTCCTGTACATTGACCTCGCGCATCGCTACGCCGCCGCCGCAGGATACAATCTTGTTCTTCTCGTTTCCTACCTCTTTAAGCAGGTTTGTCTCCTCGTTGCGGAAATATGCCTCGCCGTGCAGATCGAAGATCTCAGAAATGCTCATGTTGTTCTTTTTCGCGATCATTTCATCCATTTCCACCACATCCATCGCAAAGGTATTCTGCAGTGCATTCGAAACGGTGCTCTTTCCGACTCCCATAAATCCGATCAGGAAAATATTGAATCCAAACAACTCATGGGACTGGATCCGTTTGCTCCGGTAGAGGACGCTGTCGTAAACTGCCATGATTGACTTTTTGTATTCATAATCATCCAGCTTCGCAAGCATCTTGCTCTTCTTGCGCTCTTCCTCCTCTGCCTGATAAATCGGAAGTCCGTTTTTCTGTTTATAATTTGTAATCTCCTGGATAATCTGGCAGCGCATCCGCAGGGCATCGATCAGAATCTCGTCGCACATGTCCAAATCATTTCGCAGCTTCTTTAATTCATCCATCTGTCTCATCCTTCTTCACTTGTATTCATTCAAATCACTTTTGCACTTTACATTGAAAGTGTGTTTTATTATTATACCCGAATCAGGATATGAACGCAAGTGCTAATGCGGAATAGCAGGTATAACTGTGGGGGATAGGTGTTGCTGTTCGAGCTATATTTTTATTAGATTCCCAGCTTCTCCTTCATGTAATCCACCGGTGTTGATTTTCCTGTATACAGTTCAATCGCGATCAGCGCCTGGAACAGCATCATGCTCATACCGTTGTATACACGGGTGCAGCCAGCTTCTTTGGCCTGCTTCATCATCACGGTCTCACGCGGTGCATATACCGTATCAGTTACGATCAGATCCTTGCGGAAATAGGACGGATCCGGGATATTGGACAAATCCTCCAGCGGGTGCATACCAACGCCGGTTGCATCACAGAAAATGTCTGCTTCTTGCATTTTCTCTTTTAAGAGTGCCAGATCGCCCAGGTCATGCATCTCGGCCTTGCAGTTAGAGTTCTTGTTGATGATGTCAACGATCTCCTCGCCGCGTGCATAGAACTTATCTTTGATATTGAAGATATGCAGCTCTGCAATGCCGTCCAGTGCACCGCGTACTGCAATGGCGGTTGCTGCGCCGCCGGTACCGATGAGAACCATCTTCATTCCCTTGAAATCAATACCTTCTTCCTTGATTCCCTGCCAGTAGCCCATACCGTCGGTGTTGTAACCCTTCAGGTATCCGGTTACATTGCCGTCTTTGTCACGGGTGTTGACTACAGTGTTGATCGCGCCGCATAGCTTTGCAGCCTCGTCTACCTCATCCAGATATTTGTGAACGACAGTCTTGTTCGGCATGGAGATGTTGGAGCCCAGCATCTTCAGCGCACGGATACTCTCAACCGCTGCTTCCAGGGTATCGTTGTCTACCTCGAACGCAAGCTGGATAACATCGTCTCCATTTTTGTCATAGGCAAGGTTGTGGGTGGTCGGAGACTGTGTATGACGGATCGGGTAAGCCATTAATCCTACTAATTCGGTATGTCCTGTAATGTTTGGCATGATAATTTCCTCTTTTCTTCTCTATTTTTATAATCAAATAAAACGATATCATTCGTTCAGCGAACAGTCAGAATCTTTCAAATGCAATATTCAATTTCTTACTCCAACGGTGCCAGCTCTAAAAATCCTCTCGCTTCCAGCACGTTCAGAATCGCACGTCCTTCCATCGTTCCCTCCATGATACGGCGGGCGCGGACGGAATCTCCGATCGGGTAAATGAATGTATCTGTGTTGTCAAATGCCTCTTCGAGCTGTGCCAGAATCGGATTGTTGGCGCGCATTCCCAGGCAGTTGAAACCGAGGTCAAAGTTCAGATCCTCGATCGTGCCATCCGGCAGCTTCACGGTAAATGCGTTCTCTTTGACTTCCTGCAGCGCAGTATTCACATACTCTTTCACACCGTATTTATCGTGTGTCTCACGCATGGAACATTTCGTGATCGGATCTGCCAGCATACCAATCTGCGGGAGCTATCCACGATGGTACACTCCGCGCCGCGCGGTGCGAAATACTCCACAACATCCAGACCAACGGAGCCGCCGCCGACTACAACCACTTTTTTGCCTTTGCAGAAATCTTCCGGGTATTCTCCGGCTTTTACTTTCTGAATCATCTCGAAAATGGTATCGACATGACCGGCTGCGATGTTTTCCTTGAGTCCCTTGATCGGCGGAACGACTGGAACGGAACCGGTTGCGTTGACAATGATATCCGGCTTGAACTGTTTGATCTTGTCCACGGTTGCCTCGCATTTCAGGAAAACATACAGGTTTTTCAGTCTCTTCGCACGTGCTTCCAGATATTTCGGGAAGTCTTTCATACGGTTCTTGCTTGGCAGGTCGGAGATGAAGGTGGAAAGTCCGCCTAATTTACCACTCTTTTCTAATAAGAATACGTTGCATCCAACCTCGGCTGCCGTGCAGGCTGCTTCCAGGCCGGCTGTACCGCCGCCGACTACAACTACGTTGCAGTTTTTATTGACTTTCAGCTTCTTGTAGATATCGCCCTCCGGAACAGCCGGGTTGACGGTACAGCGGATCGGGCGGTTGACGCCGATTCGGTTGCCCGCACAGCCGACGTTACAGGAGATGCATTTACGAAGAATCTCTTCCTCACCGTTCTGCACTTTGCTGACCCAGTTTGGCTCTGCAATGAGTCCGCGTCCCATGCCGACAATATCGACATCGCCGCTCTCCAATACTTTCTCAACGACCTCCGGATCACGGTAGTTGCCCGCATTGATAACCGGTTTACCAAATTTATCCTTCACGGCTCTTGCCATGTAGGAACGCCAGCCATCCGGCAAGAAGTTCGAGTCAATCTGATACTGTAAGGACGGGTTCAGACCGCAGGATACATCGTACATATCTACGTACTCATCCAGATATTCGAGGTATTCCAGTGTGTCTTCCAGCGTGTTGCCGCCCGGCACGCGCTCTTCCGCAGAGATACGGACGATGATCGGGAACCACGGACCTACATTTTTCCGCACCTCTTCCAGAACCATCTTCGGGAAACGGAGACGATTCTCGACGGAGCCGCCGAATTCATCGGTTCTTTTGTTGTAATACGGGGAAATAAACTGACTCATCAGATAAGAATGACCGCAGTGGATCTCAATCGCATCAAATCCGATCGCCTGTACACGTTTCGCCGCCTCGCCGTATTTTTTTACGGTCGTCAGGATCTCTTCCTTTGTCATCGGACGCGGAATCTCGCCGCCTGCCTTGGTCGGGATATTGGAGGAAGACACCGTCTCCATACCGGTTCTGGCAGAGGATGCAGAAGCACCCGCATGGTTGACCTGAATCGCTACCATCGCGCCATTCTTGTGAAGATTCTCGACTAACTGATAATAACGCGGCATAAAGCTGTCGTGATCGATGCGGATCTGGCTTGTGCCATTGGAACCAACCGGATATTCAATATTGGCATTCTCCAGAATAATCAGACCAGTTCCTCCCTTGGCACGCAGGGAATAATAATTCATATGGCGGTTGCTCATCTCACCGCTCGTCTCGCCATAGTTAGTACCCATCGGCGTCATGGCAACACGGTTTTTGATTGTCATGCGCTTAATGGTAATCGGTTCAAAAATTTTCGGGTATTTGCTCTTCATGATGAAATTCTCCTTCTCCATTGCATGAGAGGCATCCCTGTGTTTGTGACACTTTTATCATAACCGTTTTGCTTAAAAATTAACAATATCTTTCAAGTAAATTTTCAATACGTTTTTGCTATCGGTTTCCCGTTCCGCCTGCAGACCGTCCTGACGCGCCTGCTGTTTCATATATTCAATAAAGCGTTCCACCGCCGGAAGCCGGTAGCGTTCTTTCATCCAGAACATAAAAATCTGGTGATAAATGTCCAGATTTTCAATCGGATGAATGCAGACTCCCGGAGCAAGCTCCAGAATGTCCGTGCGCGGCATCAGTGCGATGCCAAAACTCTCCCGCACCAGCGCGACGATCGAATATTCGTCCGGACACTCCACAATGATGTCCGGCTGAATGTTGTATTTCACATAGAGTGCGCGGGTGCGCGTCCCCATCCAGGAGTCCTTATCATATCCAATTACCGGATACCGGTTCAGCTCCGCAAATGGAATTCTCTCCCGTTCCGCCAGCGGATGATCCTTCGGTGTGATGATAACAAGCTTCTGGTTCGCCACCGGGAAAAATTCCATGTCATCCTTTTCCAGACAGCCGCCAAAGCCTACATCTAATTCACCCGTTTTTACCTTTTTTGCAATCGCCGGTGTGTGATTCTGCCAGAAATTAAACACAACCTTTTGATTTTCCGGCTGTTTTAAAAAGAGCTTGACCCGGTGCGGGATATAGTGACCGGCCAGCGGAAACACGTAACCGATGTCGATCTTTCCCCCATTCATCGAAATTTCCCGCATTTTCCCGACCGCTATGTGGCAGTCTGTGAGAATCCGGTCCGCGTACTCCAAAAACATCTTCCCCGCCTTCGTCAGGGTCACCCCGCGTCCTTCTTTTTCAAAGAGCGTCACGCCCAGCTCATTTTCCAGTGACGCCATCGACCGGCTCAGGGATGGCTGTGATATATATAATTCTTCCGCCGCCTGATGATAATTTTCCAGATTCGCTATCTTCTGAAAATATAAAATCTGATTCAATGTCATTCCTAACGTCCCCCGTCTTTATGTATCTTCGTATTAACTCTTCGCAATATCAGCCGTAAATGCATCACACCAAACTTCCATAATCGTTACTGTTCACGCATACGTGCCCAGTAACGGAATTTGCCGTGGCTTCGCATTTAAATACGGCAAATTCCTGCTGCCACCACGTTTTCTTACGGCACTTTCGGTTCCAAAAGTGCCTACCCGTGAACAGTAACCCATAATCATATTTATAACACATTAATGCTTAAAATGCATTGGTTTTTTGCTATAAAAGTATTAGACTTCGGCTATAATAATTATTAGAATAAAGGCATCAAACGTGTTATTTTTCTAACACTAAAACAGAACTTTTTATATCGGCATCTCCTTTGTGTTTGTGACAGAACATCAGCCATCATCCGCCCGGTTTCCGAAACGGCAGCCCGACAGGCGGATCTTGAATTAAGGAGAAAATCATGAACAAGAAATATCTGCCAAGTGCACTTATCATGTACTTAAACTACTTTATCCATGGCGTCGGCTGTTCGATTCTCGGACAGGCAGTCATCAAGGAAGCGCTTGCCGCAGCCTGGGGCGTTGAGGCAATGGCGATCACCGCGATTTCCGCTGCTTTAGGACTCGGGCGTCTGATTGCACTTCCATTTGCCGGACCACTTTCCGACAAACTGGGACGCCGCATCTCAACCGCGATCGGCAGCGCCTCCTATGCGGTTTACCTGATTGGACTTGCTTTCGCTTTCAGCGCCGGACAAAACGGCGGCTATCAAATTGCTTATGTATGTGCAATCATCGGAGGTATCTCCAACTCGTTCCTTGATACCGGTATCTATCCGGCGGTTGCCGAGATTATCAGCAGCGCTCCGGGTGTCGCTACCATGGGAATCAAATTTTTCATTGCGATCGCGCAGATGCTTCTGCCGTTCGTACTCGGTGTTGCTGTGACAACCACCGCCACCGGCATGGTATCTTACAATCCGTTATTTATCGGATGCGGTATTATTTACGCTGTTTTATTTGTACTTATTTTCCTGTTCCCGCTGCCAGATTCTGAGCAGAAGGCAGAGGGCAAATCCGAGGGACTCATCGCCAGCTTAAAACACACAAATTTTTCGTTTGAGTCCATCGCCATGATCGTGATTGGTTTCACCTGCACCGGTACCTTCCAGTTATGGTTAAACTGCGCGCAGAACTTCGCAAAAGAAAATGCAGGCTGGGCGAACCCGTCCATCATGCAGACCTACTATTCCGCAGGTACCCTGATGGCGCTCGTTGTCACCTCCCTACTGACCCGTAAAATCAAGGATGTACGTTTCATCCTCGTTTACCCGGTTATCTGCCTCGTTACTTTGGTTGCCGTACTCATCGGTCACAGCCAGACCCTTATGATTGCAGGCGCTTTCATCATCGGCTGGGCAGGCGCGGGCGGTCTGTTACAGATTGTAACCTCCGTCTGCAACATGCTGTTCCCGAAGATCAAGGGGACCGTAACCGCACTGGTTATGATTGCTTCTTCCTTATGTAATTACACAATTTTGACTGCCGCTTCCAAAATGGCACCATCCCATGTTATGATAATGAATATCGTACTGACCGCCATCGGCGTTCTCTTAGGACTCTTTGTCAATGCCCGCTACGCGAAAATGGTGTCTCTGGCAGAAAGCGACAAATAAATATTTATTGATAAAATGAAAGGATTCTCTGATTATGAATACTATCAAAGTTAGAAATATCGAAATTGGCTCCGGCACACCGAAGATCATCGTTCCGATCGTAGGCGTTACCAAACAGGAAATCATCGACGAGGCAAAAACGTTTGATTCTATTCCGGTTGATGTGGTAGAATGGCGTGCAGACTGGTTCGAGGGTGTCTTTGATTTTGAGAAGGTAGAAGACGTCTTAAAGGAACTGCGTGCCGTTCTCGGCGAGACTCCGATTCTGATGACTTTCCGTACCTCCAAAGAGGGCGGCGAGAAATCCATCGAGCCGGAAGATTACGCAAAGCTGAACATCAAGCAGCTCAGACCGGCTATGTCGATTTCATTGACGTAGAGATCTTTACCGGCGACGCGATTGTAACCAAGATCATAGACGGTGCACATGCTACTGGCGTGAAAGTCATCGCTTCCAACCATGACTTCCACAAGACGCCGGAGAAATCCGACATCATCTACCGCCTGCGTAAGATGCAGGATATGAATGCAGATATCCCGAAGATCGCAGTTATGCCGCAGAACAAGAAAGATGTTTTAACGCTTCTCTCTGCCACCGAGGAAATGACTTCCCTCTATGCGGACCGTCCAATCATTACCATGTCGATGGCTGGCACCGGCGTTATCAGCCGTCTCTGCGGCGAGGTATTTGGTTCTTCCATGACCTTCGGCGCTGCCAAGAAGGCATCCGCACCGGGTCAGATGGGCGTAAAGGATCTGGAGACTGTACTGGGACTGCTTCACAGTGCGATGTAATATCTGGCTTATCCAGTTATTCGGTTACTGTTCACGCTAACGTGCCCAGTAACTGAATTTGCCGTGGCTTCGCATTTAAATACGGCAAATTCCAGCTGCCACCACGCTATCTTACGGCACTTTCGGTTCCAAAAGTGCCTATATTATACTTTTAGCCACCTATTTTTTTACTCCCGGAAATCCCTGTGCCTGCGGGTACGTGGGAATTCTCCGCGAGGCACTCAAGACCTGCTACCTCCATCGCAGGTCTATTATTGTTATCAAGCGGCACATCCGTTTTCAAACGTGCCTGCATAAACAGCAACCTATTATCCGTATTTACAAGGGGATTATTCATGAAAAAAACACTTCACTGGCTGGATGAAAACCTGGAAGAATTTCTGCTGGTTGTCATGCTGGCTGCGATGACACTCATTATGGGAATCCAGATATTTTCCCGCTACGCGCTTGGGCAGTCTCTGTCCTGGTCCGAGGAGGTTACCCGTTTTCTCTTTATCTGGAGCGGTTTTTTAAGCGTCAGCTATTGCAGCAAAAAGTGCCTGTCTATCAAGATCGAACAGTTCGTCGCTGCCTTTCCACGCAGAGGTAAGGCTCTTTTTAAGGTTGTCAACCACACCTTTGAGCTGATTTTTTTCCTTTATATGATCCCATTTGCATACTCTTACATGATGTCCGCCATTCACAGCGGACAGTTATCCCCCGCCTGCGGGATTCCGATGTACTATATTCAGGCAGCGCCGTTTGTTTCCTTTCTTCTGGTAACATTCCGCATTCTGCAGCGCTGGATCATCGAATTTAAGGTTGCCCGCGGCGAAGATGTCTACGATCCGGCCCACCCGGAGCGCAATACACCGGAATCCTTTATCCATGCAAATGCAGATATGCCGGAAAAGGAATCCAATGAAATCGAATCTCTCATCGAGGCAAATACACCATCTGGAAAGGAGGAACACTGATGCCTGCTGCTCTCTTATTTGTTATCTTTGTCGTGCTGCTTGTCATCGCAATCCCGGTATCGATCACGCTCGGTATCGCCTCGGTTCTCCCTTCCGTTTTTGACCCGTCCTTCACGGTCGGCGCTAAGTATCTGATCCGCGCCATGTTCGGCGGACTGGATTCTTTTCCCCTGCTCGCCGTGCCGATGTTCGTCTTATCCGGCATCATCATGGCAAAAGGCGGTATTTCCAAGAAGCTGTTTGACGTATTCGCCTTCTTTCTTGGCAATTTTACCGCCGGTATGCCATGCGCGGTCATCGTGACCTGCCTCTTCTACGGCGCTATCTCCGGCTCTGCCCCGGCAACCGTTGCAGCCGTCGGAAGCATGACGATCCCGATTTTAAGCGCCCTCGGCTATGACCGGACTTTCTCTACCGCGATCGTGGCAGTCGCAGGCGGTCTGGGCGTTATCATTCCGCCGAGTATCCCGTTTATCATGTACGGCATGGCGTCCGGTGCCTCTGTCAGCAGTCTGTTCTTAGCCGGCGTCATTCCGGGTCTGATGATTGGTCTGCTCCTGATGCTGTATGCCATCTATCACTGCCGGCGTTACGGCGAAGATAGAGAAAAAATCCACGCTGAAATCCATCTGCTGCGCGAAAAAGGGCTGTTCCGGGTGCTGCGCGAAAGCTTTTTCGCTCTCTTAAGCCCGGTCATCATCCTTGGCTGTATCTACAGCGGCATCGCCTCCCCCACGGAAGCAGCAGTTATCTCCGTTTTCTATGCCCTGTTTGTCAGCCTGTTCCTCTACCGGACCATGAAATTCCGGGATATCCCGCCGATTTTTGTGGAAGCGATCCGCACATTCACACCGATCCTCTTTATTCTGGCAGCTTCCACGGCATTTTCCAGAGTCCTGACCCTGATGCAGGTGCCGCAGGCGGTCAGCAGCTTTATCCTGGAGCATTTCAACAGCCCGGTCATGATCCTGCTTGTCATCAACCTGTTCCTGCTTATCGTGGGAATGGTCATGGATACAACCCCGGCGATCCTGATTCTGACCCCGATCCTGCTCCCGATCGTGACAGCGATCAACATGGATCCGGTCCAGTTCGGTGTGATCATGGTTGTCAATCTGGCAATCGGCTTCGTAACCCCGCCGATCGGCGTCAACCTCTTTGTCGCCAGCTCCCTGACCGACGTCCCGATCATGCGATCGCCAAAAAAGCGATGCCGATGATTGGATTGTTCCTGGTGGCGCTGCTGCTGATTACGTTTATACCGGCTTTGTCGCTGGGATTGTTATAATGCTGAATGGACGCTTGGAAATGTTGAAGTTCTGAAAGATTTCATATAACGACCTGCTTCACGCTTTCAGGCTGTGAATGGAATATTTCACATATGAAATGGATGTTTTTAAATTTGAAAGGATCTCCCATTATGATTTATATTTCAAACCTAGTGTCCCGCCGATGCCGGACTTCTTCCCGATTCGCTGCGGCGCTCATTTCTTCGTCGGTTCTTTTATTCGGCGCCTCGCTTGCGCTGAGCGGCTGCGCCTCCAGCAAGGAAGAACAGCGCTATTCCTGGCCACTGGCGACCGCCAGCCCAGAGGACACGGTAACGCAGCTGTTTGCCGAAAAATTTGCGGAGGAAGTACATGACTTAAGCAACGGCGCAATGCGGATTCAGGTTTACGCCAACTCCACACTCGGCGGTGACCGCGACCTGCTCGAAACGTGCGCGGACGGCGATATCCCGTTTGTCGTGCAGAACACCGCCCCTCAGGTTTCTTTCATGAAGGACCTCGCCGTTTTTGACCTTCCATGCGTCTTTGATTCGCTGGATGACTGCCGAAAAAAGCTGGATGATCCGACCTTTTACAATCTCATCAGCCAGGTGTACACAGACGGCGGTTATCATCTGCTCGGCATGGCGGATCAGGGATTCCGCATCATGAGTACAAACAAGCCGGTCTATTCCCTGGCAGATTTTAAAGGGCAGAAAATCCGTACCATGGAAAACAGTTATCATATCGCATTCTGGAAGGCAATCGGTGCCAATCCGACGCCAATGACCTTCAGCGAGGTGTATATCGGTCTCCAGCAGCACACGATTGACGCGCAGGAAAACCCGTATGAAGTCATCGTCTCCAACCGCCTCTACGAGCAGCAGGATTATATAGTTGAGACAAACCACCTGCCGCATCTGATTTCCCTGATTGTCAACGACGATTTCTTCCAGAAGCTGACTCCGAAAGAACAGGAAATCATGACCCAGGCAGCCCAAACCGCGACTGAGTATGCCAGAAAACAGTCCGACGCGCGCATCTCCAACCGTATCGCTACGATCGAAGCGAGCGGCACCGCGATTTTAACTCTCTCGGATGAAACGCGCGATGCCATCCGGGAGGCGGCTGGAAGCGTATATGAGAATATCCGCGAGAATATTGATCCGGAAATTTATGACGCATATATGGAGCCATAACCTCATCCTCTTTTACCGTCTGCAAAAAAAGTTCATACAAAATTCAAAAGCGGATATACCGACCATCTGGTCAGTACATCCGCCTTTTCTCATGTTTCAATCATTCCGCGAAACTTTTTATCTGCCTTGCGGACAGCATCCCGTTTCGCTTCATCCTGGCACTGCGCTTCAATTATTTAGCTTCTTCTGCGTCAGCCTCTTCATCGGTCTCCGGTACATTGTTGTGAACCGCTGTGACGGTAGCAACTACTGCCTCCAGATCGGTCAGAATATCAACGTCTTTATCTTTTGCGATCGAAAGGTCTTTGACACGAATTGTATCACCAATCTCCATCTCACCAACATCAACTTTGACTTTCTCAACCAGTGCAGCCGGTAATGCGCGGTACGATACTTCTTTCAGTACCTCCTGCAGAACGCCAGTTTCTACCTTGTCGTGGTTCTCAAAGATAATCTCAGCAACGGAATGAACCTTCTCATTGCTTACCAGCGCCTGGAAATCTATCTCTACAACCTGATTTGCCATTGCATCATAGTCAACTTCCTTGATCAGGACATCGTAGACTTCACCTTCTACATCCAGCATAATCTGTCCGCCCTTGGTCTCGGTCTTCAGCAGACGATCCACGTCTTTCTTTTCCATCTTAACAGGAATGGAGCCCTGAATCTTCTTGCCAAATACGTTGCCTGTTACATAGCCTTCTCTTCTGAGTCTCTTTGCCTTAACATCCATGCTTCTTTTTTCAGCTTTTAAAGTAGTCATTTGTCTTTTCCTCCAAAAATCTGATCTGCGCCTTCCGCACACCCTGTGTGGAAAACACATTGTGCTTAGCAGCCCTCAGCCATGGGGTTTTGTTAAGTATCTATCTCCTTGTTACGGCTCATATTATAGCAGGGTTCTCTGAAAACGATTCACTAAAAATAAAAATATTTCGGCTTTATTTTCAGCATTTTTAAGGTTGAAATTTAGAATTTGTATATTTTTCTTTCTGTCTTTTTTATACAAGAAGTATCTCCCTAAATCCGCCCCCCGGGTTCAGGGCACACACACTTTTAAATCCACACGCCACCGCCAGCTCCTGCGCCTGCTTAAACCCATATCCGATCGTGTCGGCACTGTGGCTGTCGGAGTTGATGAGGATACGTCCGCCGCAAGCACACAGCTCTTTTAACAGGGCTGCGGACGGGTACGGCGCACTCCGGTAGCCGCGGGACATGGCGCCTGTGTTGATCTCAAACGGAATCCCCAGAGCCGCCAGTTTGTGCATCGCCGTGATCGCCGGTTCCAGATAGGCGTCTTTCGTCTCATCAAAATGTTTATATCCCTCATTAAATTTTGTCAACAGGTCAAAATGTCCGATGAAATCGCATTTTGTCCGGTCATAAATCTGAGCCTCTGCCTCGAAATACTCCCGTGCAAAGGCGTACCAGTCACCATGCCACAGCGTCTCGACTGCTTTTACCAGTTTCTCTTCCGTATCATCCACACAAACATACCCGCCATCCTTGATGAGCGCATGGGTCGAGCCGATCGCGTACTCTGCTTTCTGCACCGGTCCCAGTCCATCCAGCTCGATCCCGATATAGAGATTCATCTTTCCCCGGTATTCCTCCCGGAGTTCTTGAAGTTCTTCGGTATACTGGCGAAGCTTCTCGTCGTCCATCCCGAATCCCGGCTCAAACATCGAAAAATCAGCATGTCCTGAAACGCCCAAATCGGTCATTCCCATCCGGTATGCCGCCTCCACCATCTCCCGCGGCGTACTCTTTCCGTCGCAGAACGTGGTGTGGGTGTGAAAATCCGTATGAAGCATCGGTAATCTCCTTTCTTATTTCACTCTGTCAAAACGGTTCAGCCTCTTCACAGCTGCGGGCAAACATCCTTGCGGATTTGTCTTCAACAAAGGATTTATCGCAAACTCCGCTCCGCCATCTGCATCCGCTTTTCAAACTGCTCGTAAAAGTCCTTCTCTCCATCATACGGAAGCAGATAGAACAGTTTCATAATCAACAGATTGCGCCGTTTTTCGCGCTCGGCTGCCGCAGCGGCACGGTTTTTCTTCTGTATCTCCTGTTCCTCCGGCGTTCCGATGCATGATTCTGCCAAAAGGTTCTGCGCCGCCTCCGTTTCCGCCATTCTTATATCTTTTAAGAAATAATGCCACCGGCTGATATACGCCTCATACCGCTTTAAATCTGGCGTATCGATCCATTTTTTCACTTTGACTTTCGTCCGGTTTTCCTTTTTACACTCATGAATCTGGAGAAAATACTGGAAACTTCCATTTTCATAAAAGCGCCCCAGTGGAAACAGGCGGCAGATGCCCGGCCGGTATGCATGGATCCGGCAGCGCCCTGCTTCATCAAGAAACCCACAGGCTTCATCCGCCCCGCTCCGGAGCGCCAGATTCGGCAGAATCTGTCCGTCCACGACGTTCCACTCCACCTTTTTCTCCTCCAGCAGATGTTCCAGCGTGTCCCCGCGCAAGGTGGTCAGACGGTACACATCATATGGATCCAGCACGATCGAATTACCCATTCCGTGGCAGCACGCCGAACAGCCCCGGCAATCATCGCATCCGACTTTTACCATATCGTCCCGGCTGTACAGCTTTCCATCTGAAATCTCCGCCATCGTTACATTACGTTCCATCTCTACTTCTCTCTTTCTGCCTCAATCCGATCTAAAATCTCCCACAAATGTTCCAGATCCGCCTCTCTGGTCGCCCAGCTCGTCGCAAAACGGACAACGGTGTGATCCTCGTCATACCGCTCCCAGAAGCTCACGGAAACCTCTTTTTCAATCTGCTCCATCCGATCATTTTCCAAGATCACAAACTGCTGGTTGGTCGGGGACTCACGGAAAAACGTATAACCGCGCTGTTTTAACCCTTTCTTTAAAGCTGCCGCCATCTCTACCGCATGGCGTCCCAGGCGCTCGTACAGCCCGTCTGTAAACAGCACATCAAACTGGATTCCCAGCAGGCGTCCCTTTGCCAGCAGCGCGCCCTGCTGCTTGATCCGGGTAATAAAATGCGCCGGAACATTCTTCTTCTCACCAAATACAACTGCCTCTCCGCAGAATGCGCCAACCTTCGTGCCGCCGATATAAAATACATCACACAGATGCGCGATCTCCGAAAGACTCAGGTCATTTTCCTCTCCCGCCAGACCATATCCAAGACGCGCCCCGTCCAGATAGAGCGGGATTTCATACGAACGGCAGATCTCCGAGATCGCCTGCAGCTCCTTCCGGCTGTATAAGGTTCCGTATTCCGTCGGATGGGAAAGATACACCATTCCCGGAAATACCATATGATCATGGTTTGCGTCCGCCTCGAAATTTTGCAGATATTCCTGCAGATCCGCCGGATCAATCTTCCCATCTTTTTCCGGAAGCTGCAACACCTTATGCCCGGTGTACTCGATCGCCCCGGCTTCATGAATACTCACGTGCCCTGTCTGCGCTGCCACTACGCCCTCATACGGTGCAAGCATGCTACTGATCACGGCCGCATTCGTCTGGGTACCGCCCACCAGAAAATAAACCTCCGCCTCCGGGCATCCGGTCGCCTCCTGTATTTTTCTGGCGGCACTCTGGCAGTAGCGGTCCATGCCATATCCCGGCAGACTCTCCCGGTTCGTCTCCGCCAGCTTCTGAAGTATCTCCTCGCAGGCGCCCTCTGTATAATCGCTTGCAAATGAAAGCATCGTAGTATCTCCTCCTGTTCTTTCTTCGAGCAAACACAATCCTGCGTTCTCGAAATTGTTTGTATTTTTATGTCCTCACCAGTGCCAGAGAAGCCCCCGCATCAGCATCGCCGTCAAATTTGCTGCACTGTGAAATAACACAGGTTCCCACAGACGGTTCTTTTTTTCATACAACCACGCCAGTATAAGTCCCATGAGCGCCGCATAAATCCCCTGCGCCCAGTTTCCATGCACCAACCCGAAAAATGCCGCCGACCCAAGTGCCGCCCAGAAAAATGGGAGCGCCATACGCAGGCGCTCAAATATAATGCCGCGAAACAGCAGTTCTTCGGAAAGTGGGGCGGCAATGCCCATGAGAAAGAACTGCTGCCACAAGGCGCCGGAAAATAAAGCGGCACTGCCCTTCGACGCACCTTTTCCCAGAGCTGCCGCAAGCATATCCCCCTGAGGCATTTTCAAACACAGAGACACCGCTTCAGCTGCCTGCCCAGTCATCCGAACCTTTTGCACTGCAATATGCAGCACTCCCAGGAAAATCTCCTTTTTTTCTAATGCCCAGAAAATCATGTTAAACACAGCACTGAACGCAGCTGCCCCCAGCAGGATTTTCCACACATCCGACACTTTTTCCCAGAAATATCCACATTTCTCTTCCTTTGTCGTCTTTATCTGTGGAGAGACCTGCTCTTTCATCCCGTCTGCCTCTGCTATGCGCCTGTTTTCTTTCTTTTTCTGGATCCTCCGCCAGTAAAATGGATAAAGCACGGCAAATGTAAGAAACGACGACACGATTCTTCCCGCATTTCCCTCCAGATGTCCCAGCACATCCACACATCCGCCGATTAAATCGCTGATGACGCACGGAAAAAACATCTGCCAGACGATACGCCAATCCGCTGTCTCCTGCCGTTCTTCGTCCATTTTTCTGCCTCCTGTCATCCTTTTCCTATCTGCATCTGTTTCCATGACTTTTTCAGACTTTCTACTCCACGTCTGCCTTCGCGCAGATATCCTGCAGACAGCACTTGTCACAGTACGGCTTCGTCCGCGCCGTACAGACTTCACGCCCGTGATACACCAGGCGGTGGCAGAAATCGCTGCCTTCCTCCGGTGGAATCAGCTTCCAGAGTGCCATTTCCACGCGCTTCGGGTCCTTGATTCCTTCCACCAGCCCTATCCGGTTTACCAGGCGGATGCAGTGCGTATCCGTGACAATCGCCGGTTTTCCAAACACATCCCCCATAATGAGGTTGGCGCTCTTTCTGCCGACTCCCGGAAGCTTTAACAGAGCGTTAAAATCATCCGGCACATGCCCGCCGTACTCGTCGCGCAGCATCTTCATACAGGCGCTGATGTCCCGCGCCTTGCTGTGTCCCAGACCGCACGGCTTCACAATCGCCTCGATGTCTTCCACCGGGGCATCCGCCAATGCCGCCACATTTGGATATTTCTCAAACAATCCCTTAACTACCACATTGACACGCGCATCGGTACACTGCGCCGCCAGACGGACACTGACCAGCAGCTTCCACGCCTGATTGTAGTCCAGCGTACAACCCGCATCCGGATATTCTTTTTTCAGGCGGTCAATTACCTCTAATGCAAGCTCTTCCTTTGTCATATTCCTGTCTCTCCTATCTGCTATCCTTCACTTTTCAATTTACAGTCTGTCTTTGTAACAGCTGACACAACACTACAACCACTGCTGCATTCTTCCAGCCTCATACGAATCACCGCCGCTTCTGCAACTTTTTATTCTCATACGAACCGTATATGCTTACTCTTCTTCCGCGTCCGCATCCTTCTTCCGTTTTCCGCCGCGCCGTACCTTGGAAAGTACCGGCTTTTCTTCTTTCTGCTTCACGCGCACATAGATGATCGACAGAATCTTATTGTGCGGATTGCGCGCTGACCGAACCTCAACGGAATCAAACCGCTCGATAAACTGCTTTAACTTCGTGCATTTATAATTTCGCGGGTCAAATCCCGGCACACGCTTTGGAAGATTGTCTCCCAGCTCCGATAAATCCACCCAGCCATCGTCGTCCGCATGCGTGTTGATGATTGAGATGATCTCTTTCTCCATCTCCTGCATGTTCGGAATATTGCTGACTGCATTCGGATCGCTTTCTTTCTCTGCTTCTTTTCTGGAACCATCCACATCACTCTCCTTGCGCGTCTGCGGCAGGGACGGATTCTGCGACGGATTTTCATCGTTTAATAAAATATCCAGGAATTTAAATGTCTCACACGCCGAAACAAATGCATTCGGCGTCTTGCGCTCTCCCATGCCGATCACCGTCATGCCTGACTCACGCAGGCGCAGCACCAGCTTCGTAAAATCACTGTCCGAGGTGACGATACAGAAGCCATCCACATTGCCCGAATATAAAATATCCATCGCATCGATGATCAGCGCCGAATCGGAGGCATTTTTCCCCTGCGTATAATTGTACTGGAAAACCGGCGTGATCGCATAGTCGCGTAGGTTCTTCATCCACGCCCGCACGCTCGGCGTCTGAAAATCGCCGTAAAGGCGCTTGTATGTCGCACTTCCATAATTGCTGACCTCATCTAAAATCAGCTTGATATACTTGCCGGACACATTTTCCGCATCGATCAGTACGGCTATTTTTTTGTCATCCATCTCCTGTTTCCTTTCTCAAATACCGCTCAAAATATTCTCTGCCGCTTTCATCAGGGCGCACTTTCCTTTGAAATAAAAAGGCATCGGAACTTTCGCACGGTCGCATGATCGTGACTCTGAAAGCCTCCGGTGCCGGAATTTCTCATTTTCACACCGCCGAAACGGTCGTGATCGACAGCCGATACAGCTTATCTATAAGTGTATCACGTTCATGAGAAATCAGCAAATATTCTTTTTATTGTATTATGGTTTCACTGCATATCCGTCGTTCTCTTACATCACTGTCAAAATCAACAACAGGGTAGAACTCTCACGAATCCTACTCCAAAATTACTAACATAAAGCCAGCTACGGCTTAAACCATAGCTTAATGTCAAAGAGGAAAAAACAAACTCTTGAATATTAAAATTCTTCAACAAAAATCCTCTAAGACAATAGATATTTCACTATCTCTTAGAGGATATTTCTTCAAAACTTGTTCCGCTGTATGAATCATATCATTACCTCCACATACATCATCACTTCATCCCTTACTCCAAGTTTAACCGCATACTCAATCAATCTTGAAAGATTCTTTTCCTTCGAGGACATATATTCCTTGATTGCTGTCTGATATAACTGAATTTCATATTTCTTTCGATCTTTAATCAAATCACAAATACATCTTTCCTTGTCATACACTTTAACCAAATTACCGCTGCTTGACGGGATTTCACAGGTCCCCATATCAAGAATCTCTGGGTTTGCGTAACGAACTTTTTTTGTTTTTCTTTTTGATATGTGTTGCATTATATCCGGTAGGAACAGTGAAACAAATATGACTGTATTCTCTGTCGATAAGACCATGCAAATAAAGGGCGGTCTCGCCCGAATAAATAATATTCTTATTTCGTTGCTGGAGTACAAACAACTCATCTGGCCACACATTATCTAAAATATAAATGCCATGTGCCACTTTTTCCATATCATGCTCTCTGACGTATTTTGAGACAGATGGCTTTGATACACCTGATTCAACGGCCTTCGATGTAATCAAATATCCATTGTCTTTTTCAATTAGCGATTCCAAAATATCTGATATTGACATAGTTGTCCTCCTTATCCTTGATATTTGCTTTTGTGCTTAAATTATATTATATTTAAGCGTAAAAGTAAATTCAATCCTTATATGCTTGCAGAAGTAAAAGATAACGCAGCCGAATAATTTCACAAAAAAGCGACAGTCTGATTTACATTTTGTATTTCAGGAAACTGCCGCTTCTTTTTCTTCCTTATTCTGTTTTTCTTCCTCCAACTCTCGGAGGACTTCATCGCCGTACTTATCAATCATCCGTACCAGAAAATCAATGCACCGTTCAAATTCAATATTCTGTTGCATAAGCTCCTCCCGTCATTGTTTTGATCTGAGCTTATTTTACAGAACCTACCGGAAAACCACATTGAATAGAAATTGATTGTAAATTGACACAATCACTTTAAAAATATCCGCATTTTCTTTAATCAAATATATGTTCGTGTTATGATAGATATACTCAATCTTAACTAGCTATGACGGAAAAACCAGCCTTCCAAAACTTAGAAAAGATCACTTGCTATAGAATTGTAATTTGCTTCTTCTTTGACCCCTTATAAACACAAAAGCTGAACAAACAGGATTTTTCGTCCTACTTGGCAGATTATAGTTCTCTCCTACTTCGATTCCACATTTCCTTTTGATTTGAGAAATATATAAATTTGAAACCTTCAAGCCAAATTCTTTCAGCACATAATCTTTGATTTCCTGATAGGTCGCTTTCGGCTCTGCACTGGTTGCATCCAGCTCGTTCAGGTCTAAATCGATCTCTATCGTGTCATCTGGTTTTTGCGCGAGCAACGAGGCAAGCCGAGATGCTTGCATCTCGATTTGCCGACTGCCGCGTTCATCGAGACAAGTACTCTTGTCTCAATGTTGGGACAAAAGAGCTACCGTCTCCACATGCCCGCTCATCCCGAACATATCACAGCATCTCACGCGCTCCACCGCGTATCCTCTTTCATTCAGATACTTCACATCGCGCGCCAATGTGGCGGAATCGCAGCTGACATAGACTACCCGCTTTGGCTGCATCCGGACGATCGTGTCGAGGCAGACGCTGTCACAGCCTTTGCGCGGCGGATCGACGACGATGACATCGGCATAGACCTGATTTTTTTCATACTCCCTTGGAAGTACCTCTTCAGCTTTTCCGACGAAAAACTCGACATTTTCCATGCCATTTAATGCCGCGTTCCGGCGGGCATCCTCGATCGCCGGAGGGACGATCTCTACACCGTACACTTTCTTCGCTTTCTGCGCCAGAAACAGGGAAATGGTTCCGATTCCGCAGTACAGATCCCATACAGTCTCCCCACCGGTCAGCCCCGCGTATTCCAGCGCCGTTCCATAGAGTTTTTCCGTCTGCACCGGATTGACCTGATAGAAAGAAAGCGGCGAAATCTGGTACGATACATTTCCGATTTTATCTGTGATATAGCCTGGTCCGTATAAGTTTACAAGCTCCGCACCAAGAATCACGTTTGTTTTTTCCTGATTGATGTTGTAGGAAATACTGGTCATGCCAGGGACTTCTTTTAAGCGTTCCACAAAAATATCCGCATGCGGCAGCTTCTTTCCATTGATGACGAGACAGACCATCAGCTCGCCGTTTGAAAATCCCTTCCGAATCAATGCATGGCGAATCAGACCCTTGTGCGTCTCCTCGTCATATGGCGCAATCTGGTATTCTTCCATGATTTTCTTGATAATATCCAGAATTACCGCATTTTCTTCGACACCCAGCAGGCAGTCTTCCGCTTCCACAATATGGTGGGTGCGTCCCGCGTAAAATCCGGCAATGATTCTTCCATCCTTATCGCGTCCAAACGGAAACTGTGCCTTGTTGCGGTAGCGCCACGGGTGCTCCATCCCCAGGATCGGCTCCATCACGATGGTTTTATCCACAATCACACTATCCGCCCGCTCCGGCAGCCGCAGGTTCTCCATCCCGCCGATCCGGCGCAGGTTATTGTAGACCTTGCGCTCCTTAAAATGAAGCTGCGCCTCATAACTCATCATCTGAAGCTGGCAGCCGCCGCACTGTCTTGCGACCGGGCATTCCGGCATCACGCGGTCTTTGGATGCTTCCAGCACCTCCATCAGACGGGCAAAGCCGTAATTTTTCTTCATTTTCATCGCCCGCGCCCGGATCCGATCCCCGATCACGGCATCTTTTACAAACCAGATATAGCCGTCCTGCTTTCCGATCCCGGCTCCGTCCTCGCTCATATCTTCGATTGTCAGTTCAAATTCATCATTTTTCCTGATTTCCACGTTTTTTTTACTCCTCATTTTCTTTATTTCGCATCCAGATAATGCGCCCGCTCTCCGCCAATATATTTCAGCCTCGTTCTCGCACACGTCACATGGGCGCCGCCGATCGCACGGATCGAGGTCCGCACCGGAACTGCAACCGGGCGCAGGTGCATACCGATGAAAGTGTCTCCGATATCGATGCCCGCGTGTGCCTGAATCCGCTCTACGGCTGTCGGATGTTCAAATCCCGCATAGGCTGCCGTTGCAAAGGAACCGCCTGCTTTTAGCTGCGGCACGACGTTTACCATCTCCAGACCATATTTTTCCGCCGCTTCTTCTTCCACAATCAGCGCCCGGTTCAGATGTTCACAGCACTGTGCCGCCAGATAAAGCCCCTGCGACTTGGTGACTGCATACAGCTCCTCAAACACCGCTTTTCCGATCTCGGCGCTGGAATAGGAACCGATCTTATGCGATGCAATCTCGCTGGACGAGCATCCGACCACCAAAATCTGTCCCGGCTTCATATTTGCCGCACTGAGAAGTTCCTCTGCGGCAATCCGTACCTCCTGGCGCAGCTCCTCTAACTGTCCTGCCGTCTCTATTTCTTTTGAAATTCCTGTTGCACTCATCCTGCTGCCTCCTGATTTAATGCCAGAAAAAGCCGCGGACCAAACAGGCTGAGCCCGCCGCAGCTTTTCCAAAATTTTTATTTACATTTCCTTACTTCCGGTAAAACTCCTGAATCCGATCCAGCCGCGCCGTCATGCCACCCAGCAGCATATCCGCCGTCGCAAATGCCGCCATCGTCTCAACCACAACAACCGCTCTCGGCACAATGATCGGATCATGGCGTCCCTTGATGCTGATGCCAATCTCCTCGCCGCTCTTATTGACGGTTCTCTGCTCTGCGGCAATCGACGGGGTCGGTTTAAATGCCGCACGGAACACAACTTCGCTTCCATCCGTCATACCACCTAAAATGCCGCCTGCATGGTTCGTCGCCTTGCCAACGCTCCCATCCGGATCCATGACAAACGCGTCGTTGTTCTCGCTTCCTGCCATCTGCGCCGCATGGAAACCCTCTCCGATCTCGAAGCCTTTAACGGCACCGATCGAGCAGATTGCCTTTGCCAGGTTCGCATTAAATTTATCAAAAACCGGTTCGCCAAGCCCTGCTGGAAGACCGGCAATCACACATTCCACGATACCGCCAGCAGAATCTTTCTCCGCCATCTTCCTTTCCAGATACTGCTCTGCCTCTGCGGCTGCGACAGCATCCGGCATATACAGCTTATTCTTTTCACATTCTGCCAGATCAAACCGATCCGGCGCCACTTCCACCGGTCCGATCGCTTTCGTGTATGCTTTTACCCGAATGTTCAAGGATTCCAGCAGCTTTGCCGCGATGGCACCTGCTGCCACGCGTCCGATCGTCTCGCGTCCCGAAGAACGTCCGCCGCCCCGGTAATCCCGGAAACCGTATTTTTCATCGAAGGTATAATCCGCATGTCCGGGACGGTAATAACTGGCGATCTCACTGTAATCCTTCGAATGCTGATCCTGGTTCCGCACCAGCATCGAGATCGGCGTGCCCGTCGTCCGCCCTTCAAAAACGCCTGACAGGATCTCCACCGTATCGCTCTCGCTGCGCTTCGTCGTAAAACGGCTCTGCCCCGGTTTGCGGCGGTCCAGATAACGCTGAACGTCTTCCTCACAAAGCGCAAGCCCCGCCGGACAGCCATCTACGACCACGCCCACGCCTGCGCCGTGGGATTCGCCCCACGTTGTCATTGTCAGTATTTTTCCGTATGTTGATCCTGCCATTCTCGCTATTAACTCCTTCTGCCATTTAGTCTGCTTTCTTTCCTCTCGTAGGTACCTTTGTAATCACACAGCAGTTTGGCTCATTCACCGAAATACTGCGACCGCTCATCACCAGCAGTTTCTCCTTATATTCCACCTGGAAGAAAGAAATGCTGTTACTACCGTGGTTGATCGACGCCAGATGGTTTCCATCCGGGAAAATCGCGATATCTTTCGGGTAATCTCCACTGATCGGAAGACAGCAGAGCAGCTTCAAAAGCCCCGTCTGTGCATCGCGCTCGTAGACACTGACTGAATTATCGCCCGCATTGCTGCAGAACAGATGTGTCTCGTCCTCGGACATCCGGATCGTGCACGCTGCAGTCAGCTGGCTGGTGCGCTCCGGTGCGGTCGATGGGATCGTCTGGATCTTCTCGATCTTCGGCACACGATCGCCCGTTTCATACGTGTATACATCAATCACATTTTTGATTTCATACATCAAATACAAGAATTTTCCATCCTTGCTGAACATGAAATGTCTCGGACCAGATTCCAAATCACAGCGGATCGCGTCCACCAATGAAAGGGTTCCCTTCTCGCCATCAAACCTGTAAATCTTGACCTGGTCAATTCCCAAATCGGCTACCAGCAGGAATCTGCCATCCGGTGTGCGCTCCGCACAGCTCACATGCGGGCGGAACGTGCGCTCTGCCACGCTTCCAAGTCCCTTGTGGTAAACGCCGTCGGTCACTTCCCCGATAGAACCGTCCGGTTTCAGGCGGACCACCGTCTCCTTGCCGTCATGATAGCCGGATACGAAGATAAACTTGTCCTCCGCATCGGTCGCAATATGGCAGCCGCGCATTGCCTTGATATTTGCGCTGTTCACACGGCTGAGTGCGCCGTTTTCCAGAATCCGGAACGCCACAACGCCCTCGTCCGCGATGGAATAGAGCATCCGCCCGTCATGTGAAACGGTTAAATAGGAAGAGTTGTCCACTTCCACCTCGCACCGGTAGATAAATTTTCCCTTTTTTTCATCCACATCATACACGGTAATTCCCTTTGCCTGACCGTTGTATGAGTAAGAACCCACATATGCCATATACTTATCCTGCATGAAATGTTCCTCCTTTGATCCCCCAGAACCGTTATAACGGTTTCTATCAAATTATCTGCCCCTATTTTATCATCATACCGCCATTTTTGCACTCTTTTTTCACACAATTTGAGAACCCCCGGATTTTCCCGTTTTTTTCCTTGACACCTTCCCCACATTCTGTATAATAGATACTCGGAAGCAAGTTTATTATTTCTAAACAAAAAGATTAATTTTACATTCATTTTAGAATTTCTAAACTTTCATCTTACTTTTGCATGTTTCTAAAAAACGCCGGACGGATGGTTTTCCCACCCAGTTTTTATAAAAAAGAATGTGCCCTAGCGCATCCTCGTGGAGCGTTTTTTGTTTCATAGGACGCAATTTCCTATGAAACCAGGAAAGGAGGTTCCCTCTGTTGAGTATAGGAGGAAAATTAAAGGAACTGCGAATTTTAAAGGGTCTGACGCAGGAAGAGCTGGCTGACCGCGCAGAGCTTTCGAAAGGATTTATCTCCCAGGTAGAGCGCGATCTGACCTCCCCGTCCATCGCTACTTTGATGGATATTCTCCAGTGTCTCGGCACAACCATAGGGGAGTTTTTCAACGAGGCTCCGGAAGAGCAGATTGTATTTGAAAAAAACGACTATTTTATCAAGGAAGATCCAGAACTGAAAAATGAGATTCAGTGGATCATCCCGAACGCCCAGAAGAACACGATGGAACCGATCCGCCTGACACTCGGTGTCGGCGGCTCCACCTATCCGGACAGCCCGCATGAGGGTGAGGAATTTGGCTACGTTCTTTCCGGCAGCATCCTGATTCATCTGGGGAACCGGACGTACAAAGCCAAAAAGGGCGAATCTTTTTACTATACGAGCGACAAGACGCATTACCTTGAAAGCCGCTCCGGCGCGACGATCCTCTGGGTCAGCTCGCCGCCAAGTTTCTAATACTACACATTATTTTACTATTTACGGAGGAAACGCATGAGCCAGCCATTAATCTATTTACAGCATATCTCGAAACGCTTTGACGACACCCTGGTCCTGGATGACTTGAGCCTTTCAGTAAAGGAAAATTCCTTTGTAACGCTCTTAGGTCCCAGCGGCTGCGGCAAGACGACCACGCTCCGCATCATCGGCGGATTTGAATCCCCAAATACAGGAAAAGTAATTTTCGGCGGCGAAGACATCACCAAACTTCCGCCAAACAAGCGCCAGCTAAACACCGTATTCCAGAAATACGCACTGTTTCCGCATATGAGCATCGCAGATAATATCGCATTTGGGCTAAAAATTAAGAATAAATCAAAAGCATATATTGATGACAAAATTAAGTACGCTTTAAAGCTTGTAAACCTAAACGGCTTTGAGCATCGCAGCATTGACTCTTTGAGCGGCGGTCAGCAGCAGCGTATCGCCATTGCGCGTGCGATTGTCAACGAGCCAAAGGTCCTGCTTCTCGATGAGCCGCTCGGTGCCCTAGATTTAAAACTGCGACAGGACATGCAGTATGAGCTGATCCGTCTGAAAAATGAGTTAGGCATCACTTTTATCTATGTTACCCACGATCAGGAAGAGGCATTGACGATGTCCGATACCATCGTTGTCATGAACCAGGGTTATATCCAGCAGATGGGTTCCCCGGAACAGATCTACAACGAGCCGGAAAACGCATTCGTTGCCGACTTCATCGGCGAGAGCAACATTGTGGACGGTCTGATGATCCACGACGAGCTGGTTGAAATCTTCGGTGCGAAATTTGCCTGCGTCGATAAGGGATTCGGAACAAACCAACCGGTAGACGTTGTCATCCGCCCGGAGGACATCGACCTCGTAAAACCGGAGGAAGGCACGCTGCAGGGCATTGTCACCCACCTGATTTTCAAGGGCGTCCACTATGAGATGGAAGTCACCACACCGGACGGCTATGAATGGCTGGTTCACAGCACGGATATGTTCCCGGTCGGCGAGAAGGTCGGCATCCATGTAGACCCGTTTGACATCCAGATCATGAACAAGCCGGCGTCAGAGGACGAGGAAGCTGTGGGCGTCAATGAATAGAAAGGAGTCGGACTTAGCATGAAATCAAACGTGAAACGGCTCTTCGCCGGTCCTTATATTCTCTGGATGATCGGTTTTACCATCATCCCGCTCCTGCTGATCGTATACTACGGTCTGACAACCAAAAGCGGGGCATTTACACTGGCAAATGTCTGTTCCATCACGACACCGGAGCATATGAAGGCGCTGCTCTTATCCCTGGGTCTGTCTCTGGCTGCGACCGCCATCTGCCTGCTTTTGTCCTATCCGCTGGCTTTGGTGCTGCGCCGCCGCGGCATTGGGGCAGGCAGCTTCATGGTATTCGTCTTCATCCTTCCGATGTGGATGAATTTCCTGCTCCGCACCCTCGCGTGGCAGACGCTTCTGGAGAAAAATGGCGTCATCAATGGCATTCTTTCCTTTCTCCATCTGCCAAATATCTCCATCATCAATACACCGTGGGCGATCATTCTGGGTATGGTATACAACTTCCTGCCTTTCATGATTCTACCAATTTATAATGTGCTGGCAAAAATCGACGATAATACCATCAACGCCGCCAAAGACCTGGGGGCAAACAATTTCCAGACACTCATTCACATCTGGATTCCGCTCAGCATCCCGGGCATCATCAGCGGCATTACCATGGTATTTGTCCCGGCGCTGACGACCTTCGTTATCTCCAGTCTCTTAGGCGGCAGCAAGATCCTGCTTATCGGAAATGTCATCGAGCAGGAGTTCACCAAGGGAAGCAACTGGCACTTAGGTTCCGGTCTCTCGCTGGTTCTGATGATTTTCATTTTACTGAGTATGGCGCTCATCGCCAAATACGATAAAGAAGGGGAGGGCAATGCGTTCTGATGAAACATAACCGCTTAAAACAGTTTTTCCAGGACTTTTACCTGGCGCTCATCCTGCTCTTTTTATACATCCCGATCGTGACCATGATCGTTTTGTCCTTTAACAACACAAAATCGAGAACCGTCTGGGGCGGTTTTACCACCCGCTGGTATACGCAGATGTTCCAGGATTCCGCCATCATGAATGCCTTAAACAATACGCTGCTCATCGCGTTTGCGTCGGCTCTGATCGCGACCGTCATCGGCACGATCGCCGCCATCGGCATCAACAGCATGAAACGGATTCCGCGCACCATCGTCATGGGAATCAACAACATCCCGATGCTGAACTCCGACATCGTAACCGGTATCTCCCTGATGCTGGCATTTATCGCGTTCGGTATCTCTCTCGGATTTAAAACCGTGCTGATCGCGCACATCACATTTAACATTCCATATGTGATATTAAGTGTCATGCCGAAACTCAAGCAGACGAACCGGTACACCTACGAAGCCGCTCTGGATCTCGGCGCCAGCCCGCTGTATGCTTTCTTCAAGGTCGTATTTCCGGACATCGTCCCGGGTATCCTCTCCGGCTTTTTGATGGCATTTACGATGTCCCTCGATGATTTTATCATTACGCACTTTACAAGAGGTGCCGGTATGGATACCTTATCCACCCTGATCTACAGCCAAGTGCGCCGAGGCATCCAGCCGACGATGTACGCCCTGTCCACGCTGATTTTCGTGGCAGTCCTGGTGCTCCTGGTGATCACCAACTTTGCCCCGGAGAAAAAATCCACCGGCAATGCGACTGTGATTGACACAGAGACCATCAAGCGCCGCAAACGCAACAACCAGATCAAGAACGGCGTTCTGGGACTTGCCTGCACGCTGATTCTGCTTGTCGTTGGTGTCAGCACCTACAGCCGCTACACCACGACTCATTCAAACGAACTGTACGTCTACAATGCAGGCGAATATATTGATCCGGACCTGATTGAGGAATTTGAACAGGAAACCGGAATCAAGGTTACCTACGACGTATTTGAGACACTGGAAGAAATGTATCCGGTCATCGAAGCCGGCGGCGTCAACTACGATGTAGTCTGCCCATCCGACTACATGATTCAGAAAATGAAGGAAAATGACCTGCTTGCCGAACTCAACTTTGACAACATTCCAAATGTCAAAAACATTGACCCGCAGTACATGGAAATGTCCAAGCAGTTCGACCCGGAAAACAAATATTCCGTGCCATACACCTGGGGAACCGTCGGTATTCTTTATAATACGAAGCTCATCGAAGAAAAAGGACTTCCGGTTCCGACCAAATGGTCCGATCTCTGGAATCCGGCTTATAAAGGCGAGATCCTGATGCAGGACAGCGTCCGCGATGCCTTCATGGTAGCGCTCAAAAAAGACGGCTTCTCTGCCAACTCGACCGACGAAACCGAACTCCAGCAGGCAAAGCAGGATCTGATTGACCAAAAACCGCTCATACAGGCTTACGTCATCGATCAGGTACGTGACAAGATGATCGGCGGCGAGGCAGCCATCGGCGTCATCTACTCCGGCGAGATCATGTACATCCAGGATGAGGTAGCCGCACAGAACCTCCCATTCTCCCTGGAATATGTAATCCCGGAAGAGGGAACCAACGTCTGGCTCGATTCCTGGGTAGTTCCGAAAAATGCGAAAAATAAGGAAAACGCAGAAAAATGGATCAATTTTCTCTGCCGCCCGGATGTCGCAGTCAAAAACTTTGAGTACATTACCTACGCGACGCCAAACAAGGCAGCCAAGGAAATGCTGGACAAAGAAATCCAGAACAACAAAGCCGTCTTCCCAGATGCGAAGCAGCTGAAAAACTGCGAGGTTTACCGGTATCTTGGGGATGAGGCGGACGAGCTTTATAATAGTTTGTGGAAAGAAGTTAAGTCGGATTAAGGGGCTTGCTGCTTCAAATCATAATTGTAAAAAAGAGTCAACAGAAGTGCATTCTGCTGGCTCTCTTTTTCTATCAAAGATATTATACTTCCAATGCCGCTTTTAAGTCTTCCATACTGGAATATCTCGGTGCATTTGGATCTTTTACAATCGTTCTTCCTTCTTCGATTGCTATCAGTAACGCATCCTTCTTTTCATTCTTCTCAATATTTACTTCATCCATACAAGCCACCTACATATATGTCTATTATATATTTTTTCATAAATAACATATACATTTATATTGATTTTTCAATTCTAAGCGCTATACTATCTCTAAAAAAGGAGGTCACTCATGAAAATTGCAGTCCCTTATGAAAACGGAGAAATCTGCTCCCACCTGGCTCAGGTGAAAGAATTTTTAATTTTTGATGTAGTTGACGATGAGATTATTTCCACCAAAACCGTGAAACAGACCTATGCAAACGATCCCGGCGCGCTGGTCGAGTTTCTGAAAAAAGAAAATACTGCCGTCCTCCTCTGCGACGCCCTTCCGATCCCGATGATGATCGCCCTGCGCGAAACCAGCATCCAGGTTCTCGGCGGCGCCAAAGGCGCTCCTAAAGACCGCGTCGAAGACTTCTTAAACGGAATGCTTCACTTTGACCGGAGCGGAAATAACGGACCATCCTGCGGCGTCCACCTGCCGGACAACAATAAAAATGGCACTGACTCCGACGCCGAATGCGACGGAAATATCAGTGCCTGTGGGACTTGGTGCCACTAATTCCTGTTTCATCTGAGACGTTGATGACGCACGTGTGGGAGAGAATCCACCTTATTTCCACTGGAGGCGATGCAGATGCCCCTCCGTATTCATCTTCTCAAACCCATTCTGCCGCAACGCCTCATACAGAATGATCGCCACCGAGTTTGACAGATTCAGAGAGCGCGTCTCACCCCACATCGGGATGCGGACGCAGCGCTCCGGGTCTTCGATCAGGAGTTCTTCCGGGATGCCGCGGCTTTCCGGTCCGAACATGATATAGCAGTCCGGATCGTAGTGAACGTCCGTATACACCTGCGTCGTCTTCGTGGTCGCCATATACGGGCGCGCGCCGGATTCTTCTCCAGAAAATCTTTAAAATCGCTGTAAACTGTCACGTCCAGATGCGGCCAGTAATCAAGACCCGCTCTTTTTACCATTTTATCATTCAATTTAAAACCGAGAGGCTCGATCAGATGAAGCCGCGTGTTCGTTGCCACGCAGCTTCGTCCTATATTTCCTGTATTCATCGGCATCTCCGGTTCATAGAGTACAATATTTAACATTTCTTCTCTCCATCCAGCCGTGCCACAAACCGCTTGATGCGCTCGATCGCCTTCTGCAGATCCTCCAGCGAATACGCATAGGAAACACGCAGATAGCCCTCGCCGCAGTTTCCAAACGCGGTGCCCGGCACAAGCGCCAGCTTCTCTTCCTGTAACAGGCGGTTTGCGAATTCATCCGAGGTCATGCCAAACCGTTTGATGCACGGGAACATATAAAATGCTCCATACGGCTCGAAACAGTCCATGCCGAGCCCCCGGAACTCTCTCAAAAGATAGCGGCGGCGCTCATCGTAGGCTTTCTTCATGCGGGCAATGTCCTCATCGCCATTCCGCAGGGCGTCAACCGCTGCATACTGGCTGGTGGTCGGCGCACACATAATCGCAAACTGATGGATTTTCAGCATCTGTTTTAAGATAAGCGCTGGAGCCGCCGCATAGCCGAGACGCCACCCGGTCATCGCATATGCCTTGGAAAATCCGTTGATCAACACCGTGCGGTCACGCATCCCGGAAATCTCCGCGATGGAAACGTGCTTGCCGCTGTAGGTCAGCTCGGAATAAATTTCATCACTCAGCACAAACAGATCCTTCTCCTCAATCACCTTCGCGATCGCTCCAGATCGGTGCGGTTCATGATCGCGCCCGTTGGATTGTTCGGGAATGGAAGAATCAGCACCTTTGTTTTCGGTGTGATTTTCTCCAGCAGCTTCTCCGGCGTCAGACGGAACTCATCCTTCTCCTCCAGCTCGATAATGACCGGCGTACCGCCCGCCAGCACCGTACACGGCACATAGGAAACGTAACTCGGCTGCGGAATCAGAACCTCATCGCCCGGATTGAGCATCGCGCGCAGGGCGATATCAATCGCCTCGCTGCCGCCGACCGTTACCATCACTTCTGTATTCGGATCATACTCAAGACGCTGACGACGTTTCAGATAATGGCAGATCTCCTGGCGCAGTTCCTTTAAACCAGAGTTCGACGTATAGAAGGTACGTCCTTTTTCCAGCGAATAAATGCCCTCCTCGCGGATATGCCACGGTGTATCAAAATCCGGTTCGCCCACGCCCAGGGAGATCGCGCCCTTCATCTCGCTGACAACGTCAAAAAACTTCCGGATTCCGGACGGCGGAATATTTACAATCGTATCTGATAATGGGTTTCTCACGGAACAATCAACATCCTTTCATCCTGAGGACCGTCGCAGAGAACGGTACCATGGTCTTTGTATTTTTTAAGAATAAAATGGGTCGCGGTACTCAGCACAGAATCGATCGTGGAAAGCTTTTCTGCCACAAACTGTGCAACTGCACGCATGGTTTTCGCCTCGATCATAACGGTAAAATCATAGCCGCCGGACATCAGGTATACCGAGGTCACCTCGCTGTACTGATAGATTCTCTCGGCAATCTTGTCAAAGCCCATCTCGCGCTGCGGCGTTACCTTTACTTCGATCAGTGCAATGACCTTCTCCTCATCTGTATTATCCCAGTTAATCAGGGTATGGTAACCGCAGATGATATGTTCATTTTCCATTTCGGCGATCTCCGCCGCGACCGCAGCTTCATTTTCCCCGAGTAAATCCGCCAGCTCTTTGACGCTGATGCGGCTGTTTTTTTCAATGACCGCTAAAATTCTCTCTCTCACTTTACTACCTCCTGTTAATGGGATTTTGGTAAGTCTTTCATTTTATCTATCTCATCCGGTTTTGGCCGGTCAAGAAAGCTATGTACTTCGCCGCTGTAAATCTCGCGTCCGATCGCTGTGCGCGTCCGACCGATGAGCGCCGCCGGAATGCCCTCTCTCTCCAGATTCTTTAGCAGTTTCGGACCGCTAGACGCCGTCAGCAGAATGCAGCCCTGGGACTGTAAACGGTATGGATTGAGGTCAAATACCTCGCAGACCTCCACCGTCTCCTGGCGGATCGGAAGTTTCCTAAGATCCATCTCAAATCCGAGTCCGAATCCATCAAAAAAATGCCACAGCGCTGCCATGACGCCGCCCCCGCCCGCCGGATACCACGCAGATGCGCCGAGACGGGTCAGCACTTTCCGCTCTTTATGTGCAGCAAATGCCTCCAGAAGCGGAGACGGATTCCATTTCTCATAGAGATTCTGGCATTCTCTCACATACCGTGCAGAAAATCGGTTCAAAAGCGCCGCCTCGCCGCTTTTTGCCGCCATCGAGGTACCAAGAAGCGCAGTGTAACCGACCGCCAGAAGATCCTGCTCGGCTTTCATCTCCCCGTATGCCTCGAAAATTTCATCTTTTATGTTCATTCTGATTCCTTTCCCAGCTTCACATTCAAGTACAGTAATTTTCTGCGTTTACCACGCCATGTTACCACAAATCTCTGCTCTCATACCATCACTATATATGATCCGATATAAGCTATCACTCCATCGGCGGCGCTGCTTCCTGCGCCGGACCGGCTGGTCCCTGCGGCTGTGCCGGGGTCGGCTCCTGTGCTGCCGGTGCTTCCGTCGGTGCCGGAACTGGATTTTCCGGCTGTGGCGTCTCAGGCTGCGGTGTCTCAGGCTGCGGTCCAGCCGGAACCGCCGGTGCCGCAGCTGCAACGGCCGGACCTACACGGTAGATTGCCTTCGATGCCATATAGGTATCCGTCTGCAGCAAGGTTTTCTCCGTCTCCACGCCGTCCACGTAGACGTATTTCCAGAGCCGTGACTGCAGCCCATAGTGCGCCGACTGTTCCTTCACCCTCGCACCCGGCTTCAAAGATGCGTCCACCTTTGTGATCGGCTCGCCCGGATCCTTCTTCGACAGTGTCTCCGAAACGTATTTGATCGTCCGGTTTGCCGGCCGTGTCTCTTTTCCATATATCGTAAATGAAATAGTCCCGCCGTTCACTGCCCCTTCCATATAGATCGGGGTATCGTATGGATTTTTAAATTTCAGATCCTTATAAGTACCCGCGATCGCCGAATCCTGCGATGCCGGAACGTAAGTAACAATCATCGAATGATTCTGGCGCTGGGTGATATCCATCTCCGCCAGAAGCGCTGCATTGTAGAGCGTCGTGCAGATCTGGCAGGCGCCACCGCCGACCGTATCGACTACCTGACCGTTCGCATAGGAACCTGCCGATGCATAGCCATTTTCCACCGTAAATGGGGTCAGCCATGTATAAGCCGAAAATTCTTCTCCCGGCATCAGAACCGTGCCGTTGATCTTCGCCGCACCGTTCCGCAGATTCTTGGAACGCGACACATTTCCCGGGTTGAATCCGGTACTGAATGTTCCAAGTGCATCCTGAATCGTAGATAATGCCTCTGTCGTGCGGGTCGGCTCTGCATTTTTGACTGTTGCATCCACCGAAACCGGTTCCGAAAGACCGCCCGCGAGCGCCTCATTCAGTGCTTTTGTCGTCGCATCTATGTCCACTTCCTGTCCCGCCGAAGACTGGCTGACCTGAAAGACTCCATTTTCATGCGTGATCACAGCGTCCTGCGGCGCTGTCGTAAATTCCGCGCACCGGGTCTGCACAAACTCGGCAACCTTCGCTTCATCGACCGCTGTCTCAATCTGCAGATCCACGCCGGACTGCTCTAATTCCTTCTGATTCAGATACCGGCGCAGAAGATTTCCGCCGGAAAGTTTCTCCACTTCCTCATCAATCTCGTTCTGGTTGACCCAGGAAAATCCCAGCTCCGCCGCCGTCGTCTGAACCTCATGACCTTCTACCCGGATCGAAATGGTCTGATTTTCCATCTCCCCGATCGATTTCTCAATCGTCTGATCCGCCTCTTCCCGTGTCATCCCGGAAAGATCAAACCCACCGACCTGAAAGCCCGTGGGAATCGTCCCCGCTGACGCGGTGCCCGTACCGGCTATAAGCAGTCCCATCACTGCCGCACCGCATACGCCTGCCATCCAATTTCTTTTTTTCATCATCTACCGAACCTTTACATCATAAGACCTGCCAAAATGGTTCCCGCTACCATCGCTACTACTACGATTATAATAACAACCGCTGATACGATCTGGCGTGTTTTCTGATTTGAAAATTTAAACATATCTCTCACCTCTTCTGCATTCTGCCATGCTGCGCGATAATCTGATCCGTAAGTCTCGAAATCTCATTTTTCGAAAGCGAATCAATCTGCGCAGATAAATTTATTCTATGATATTTTAGTAATTCCCGCAAGACTTCTTTTTGCTTTTTTGACGCGGGCTGTTCGCGTTTTACCTTGTAAATCAAAGGCTGCGGTGCAAACACCTCCGGCACTTCCAGAAAATACCTGTTTTTAAGCTCCTGATACAGATGGTGCGCCGCCAGCGCATCCGAAAGCGCCCGATGGCTCTCGCCCGGATCCACCGCAAAATACCGGCACGCAGCTGCCAGATTCTTCTTTTCCTCCTCCGGCATGAAATGGCGGCAGATTTTCAAGGTATCAAGCCCCGCGTGCTCAAATGTATACTTCCGGTTGACCGCCGCCCGCTTGAGAAAGCTGAAATCAAAGATAACATGATGCCCCAGAAGCGGCAGCTCCCCGCAGAATGCCAGAAGATCCGGCAAAACCGCGTCCAGCACCGGTGCATCCTTCAAATCATCATCACAGATTCCCGTCAGCTCCCGGATGCGCGCATCCAGTTCCCGCTCCGGGTTGACAAACGTCGAATACGTCTGCACCACGATTCCATCTTCCACCCGTGCCGCGCCAATCTCGATGATCCGCTCGGTTTTGGGATTTAACCCTGTTGTCTCCAGGTCAATCGCTATATAAGAATTGTTTGTTTTTTCCATTTTATTTATCCATCGTAACTGTTCAGTACCTTCACAGTCACGCGCAGTAAATGCACAGACCTACTGAACAGTTTACTATCCATCTAATTTAAAATATGGCTGTCTTACATTTCTTCTCGTTCGCAGATGTTCAGACTGCCGCCATCCGCAATTTCTTTTTCCTGTCTTTCTCTGGAAAATCCCATTTCTCACTATATTTCATCCTGGGAAATGGAAAATGCCGCCGCATTGCCAAACAGAGCATCCCGGTTTTTGTAATCAAACAGCACAAAGCTTCCGTCTTCCATCCGCTCTAAATGCGCCATTTTCGCCATCTGTCTGGAATCGTATGCCTCGTAGCCCTTCAAATAACGGCGTTCCTTCGCCTCGCGCATGAAAAACTGCTTCGTCTCGTTCTTCCACTCCGACGGATCCGGGGCAAAAGATGGACGGCTCTTGACGTTTTCACGGAGGTAGAGGTCATAAATGAGAAGATCCTGATAGGAAATTTCTTTGTTCCCCCATTTCTGAATAAACAGATACAAAATCTCATACCGTGCCAGCCGGTTATGGCTCACTCCATTCAGTCCCTCTTCCTCATAAAATGCCGCCAGGCGGTCATACAAATCAAACGCATCGCCCCATTCCTGCGACAGGCATTTCATCGTGCGGCGGAACTGCCCGCTGTTGTAATAGACCTCGACCATCTCTTCCACACCCTTGAGACGGATCACCTCTTCATAGGAAAGCCAGTTGGTTCTAAGCACCTCATACGGCGGCTTGCTCTGGCTGAGCAGACCGTATTTCTGCTTCATTTCTTCCATATAGGAACCTTTCAGCACCTTCAGAAAGCCAAGCTGAAGCTGTTCCGGCTCCATTTTGTATACATCGTTGAAGGAACGATGAAAGCTCTCGATATCCTCATACGGAAGCCCCGCAATCAGGTCGAGATGCTGATGGATGTTGCCAAAGGTGTTGACCTGCGCCACACGGCGCGCCACCTTGTCTAGATCCATCGTCCTCCGGATCTCCTTCACAACCACCAGGTTCGTCGTCTGCACACCGATTTCCAACTGAATCAGCCCCGGACGCATCTGTTTCATCAGCGCCAGCTCGTCATCATCCAGAAGATCCGATGAAATTTCAAAATGGAAGTTGGTAATTCCATTATCGTGATCCAGCAAATACTGCCAGATCGCCATCGAATGGCTCTTTTTGCAGTTAAACGTCCGGTCTACGAACTTTACCTGCGGCACCTTCCGGTCAAGGAAAAACTGCAGCTCCCTGGTTACCAGCGAAAGGCTGCGGAACCGCACTTTTTTGTCAATCGAAGACAGACAGTAACTACAGGAAAATGGACATCCACGGCTGCTCTCATAGTAGATAATGCGGTGTTCCAGCCCGCTTAAATCTCCGTAGGAAAATGGAATGTCGTCCAGATTCATGAGCGGCGCCGGGCGATGAACCTCGACGGTGTCGTCCGAACAGCGTAGGACAATGCCGGGGATCTCTGAAAAACAAACTTCCGTCCCGCGCTCACACGCCTCCACCAGCCGCGTAAATGTCTCCTCGCCTTCGCCCTGCATGATCAGCTCGACCTCCGGCAGCTCATCCATCAGGTGAACCGCGTCATACGAAGCCTCCGGACCTCCCATCCAGATGCGGACCTGCGGAAGAACCTTTTTCAAATCGTGGATCAGTTCCTTCACGTAAACGATATTCCAGATATAACAGGAAAATCCCACCACATCCGGTTTTCTCCGGTAAATATCCTGCAGAATCTGATCCATCTGGTGGTTGATGGTGTACTCGCCGAGATCGATCTGGATTTCCGACACGGTTTTCGTTCGATTCGCGCCTTTTGCTGCCTCCGAAACCATTTCCATTCCAACAGCCGCACCCTGCTCATCCTTCTGTCCCAGCCCCAGCCGCTCCATCGCATACCGTCTCAGGCTGTAAATTCCCAGATTTGAATGTATATATTTGGCATTAATCGCCGCCAATAAGTACCGCATCGTCTCACACCTTCAAAATATGATAGCCAGCCGCCTTATTGAGCCGGTTCATAATCGCCCGTCCTAAATTGTCTTCCGAAAATCCTTCCGAAAAGATATATTCCGCGCCGCGATCGTCGAAATCCCGCAGAACTGCATACAGGTTGTGTGCAACAGTCTCCTGACGCGCCCGCGCACCGATGCTTTCCAGCATCCCCGCCGGGTAACGGTCTTTCGTCTCGTCCGTACAGATAATTCCAACCTTGCGCCCTTCTGCCAGCTTTTCGCCTGCCAGGCGGTTGATCGTCTCCACAACTGCCTCCGTCTCGCCCTCGACCAGTGTCAGATCGGCTTTCGGTGCATAATGGCGATATTTCATTCCCGGTGCTTTCGGGCGCACATCCGCGCTGACCGGTCCTAAAATCGCCGGATCAATGCCGACTTCCCCGACCGTTTCACGCAGCATCTCCACGGTGATCGCACCCGGTCTTAAAACCATCGGCATTTCCTCCGTAACATCCACGATCGTCGATTCCAGACCAATTCCAACCGGACCGCCGTCGATGATCGCATCGATCTTTCCGTCCATATCCTGAAGCACGTGATCAGCGCGCGTCGGGCTTGGGCGTCCCGATGTATTCGCACTCGGAGCCGCGATCGGCACGCCGGACAGACGGATTAACTCTGCCGCGATCGGATCAGACGGCATCCGGATTGCCACCGTGTCAAGCCCGCCGGTCGTTCCATACGGCACGATCGCGCTCTTAGGAAATACCATCGTCATCGGTCCCGGCCAGTATGCCTTTGCAAGCTTTTTGCCATTTTCCGGCATATTCGATACCAGCGGCGCAATCTCCTCCAGACAGGACACATGCGCGATCAGCGGGTTGTCAGACGGGCGTCCCTTCGCCGCATAAATCTTCTTCGCTGCCGCCTCATCCAGCGCATTCGCCCCCAATCCGTACACCGTTTCCGTCGGAAATGCCACCAGACCGCCCGCGCGGATGATCGCTGCCGCCTTCTCAAGCACCTCCCGGTCATGCGCCGTAAAGTCCTTTGGATTTTCTATCTTCCACATCTGGGTGTGAAGTTCTTTTTTTGTTTCGTTTTGCATATTGATTCTTCTTTCTACTATCTCACAATGAATAAATCTATCTTCCGTACTAAGCTCGAAAACACCTCGCTAAGTACTCCTAGTATGCGCGGCATGACTCGTACTAAGCTCGAAAACACCTCGCTAAGTACTCCTAGTATACACAAGATTCCTCGCCAGTTCAAGGTTTCAGCGCCCATTCAGATACTCCATAATCCCCATATGCAGCGTATACGCCACGCGGTCCTGGTATTCTTCTGTTTTCAGCAGTGCCGCCTCTTTCCAGTTAGACAAAAATCCGCACTCGACGATGACAATCGGACATTTGACGTGGAGCAGGAGATAATAGCTGTCATTCGGTTTGGCTTTTCTGCGGTTCTGGTCTCCCAGTGCATAGTCGAAGCGCTTCTGCAGTATTTCCGCCAGCCGTTTCCCCTTCTCTGACTTCCGGTAATAAAATACCTGCGCACCGGATACATCCTCCTGGTGGTAGCTGTTCTGGTGGATGCTGACGACCAGATCCGCGCCGGATTCCTCGACGCGGGCGCAGCGGTTTTTCATGTCGGACATTTTCCGGCTTCCGGCTGACGTATCGTAAAGTCCCCGGTCATCCTCCCGGCTCATCACGACCTCCACATCCGACTGCTCCAGATACCATTTCAGGCGCTTCGCGATCGCCAGATTGATGTCCTTTTCCAGGCTTCCGTCCACACTCACCTTTCCCGGATCAAAATCCCCATGTCCGGCGTCCAGGAACACCACCGGCTTTTTCTTCCCAAGCACGGCGTCCGCCCCCGCTGACGCCAGCCCCGCATACCGTGCCGCCAGAAAGACGCCGCAAAATAAAAGAAGGCAGACTGCCAATTCCACTGACAGCCGCCTTCGCATTTGTTTTAGAAACGGGTGTGTTTCAAACCATTCGTTCAAGTGCACAGCTCCTGATGCATTCTTATAATATCTATATTCGCCTTGTTCGCGGCATATCCCGCTATTTTCTAATTCCAATCCCGGCTCCTACTGCTGTGCCTCCGCTACATCCTTAAACCCAAGTCCAAAAATGCCCGAGGTTTCCTTCACAATCACAAACGCATTCTCATCCGTCTCCGCAATAATGCGTTTTAAACGATTGAACTCCGTTTTGCGGACGGTACATAAAACCACCGTCGTGTCCTCGCCGCTGTAGCCGCCCTTGCCCGGAAGCAGCGTTACCGTACGGTCAATTTCCTTAATGACACGTTCTGCGATTTTCTGCGGGTATTTCGTCACGATCGACGCCTCGCTTCCGGCATCATTTCCGTAGATGATCATGTCGATGACCTTCGTCTGCGCGTACAGGGAAATCAGTCCGAACAGAGCCGCATCGACATTTCCAAAGACGAAGATCGAGGTGGAGAGGATGATTCCATCGATCATCATCAGGCGCGCCCGATCGAGACATGCGGATATTTCTTCTGGAGCAGGTAGCCGACCACATCGCTGCCGCCCGTCGTCGAACCGGACAGAAAGATGAACGCCATGCCGACGCCGACCAGAATGCCGCCGTAGAGACTTCCCATAAGCTGGTCGCCCATATAAACCGGAAAGACCGGGGCGATCACGTAGTCAAGCACCACCGAACAGATTCCGCACGCAAACGCCGTCCGCAGCGCAAAGGCACGGCTCAAATGAAACCACGCCAATATTAAAAGCGGCACATTGACCATCAGTGTCAGCCGTCCGACCGGCAGGTTCGTCACATGGTTTAACATCAGTGCCACGCCGACCGCACCGCCCGGCGCAATATTCGCCGTCTCAATAAAGCTGTGCGTGCCGATACTGTAGATAAATGCGCCCAGAATCAGATATAAAAAATCTTTTACAGAATATTTTCCAATGTATTTCTCCATTTCTGCATTTCCTCCTGTTATTCTGTCTGAGCGTTCCATCCTTTCCGGGCTGATTCTGCTGGTTCTGCTTCCCGCATCGTCCTCAATTTTCCGTATCTATCCTCCATCGCTCAGATTTCTTTTTCCTGTTTTTCCTTCGCCTTTTCGCCCCGCAGCTGGCTCGCCTTTCTCTGCAGCGTCTGCCTCGGCACATCCAGAATCCGCGCTGCCTCAGATATATTTCCGTGCGCCGCCTCCAACGCCTGCCAAATCAGTTTTTCCTCATAGGCAGCCACCGCCTCACGAAGCGACGAGCAGAGTTTTGGAACTTCTTCCAGGCTTTCCGGCGTCTTTTTCCTGTCCGCCTGCTTTTCCAGCAGAAGCTTTCCCTTGATGTCTTTATACTGGAGCAGGGCGCTCGTCTCGTCCACCATGCTCATGCCGTAAACGATCACGTGTTCCAGCTCCCGGACATTGCCCGGCCAGTCATATTCTTCCAGTTTTTTTAGCAGATCCTTTGACACATACTGAACCTGCTTGTGGAACGTGCCATTGTGTTTGTTTACATAAAACTTGACAAAATGTCCAATATCCGCCTTCCGTTCCCGCAGCGGCGGAATCCGGATCGACATCATGCTCAGACGATAATAAATATCGCGCCGAAGCTGTCCTTTCTCGATCGCCTCAAGCGGTTCCACATTGGTCGCCGCAATGATCTTCACATTCGTGCGTTTCGTCTCACTGCCGCCCAGGCTGCGGAAACTGCCATCCTGCAGAACCCGCAGAAGCTTTGACTGCAAAAACAGAGGCATCGAATTGATCTCGTCGAGAAACAGTGTTCCGCCGTCCGCCAGCTCAAAGAGTCCCTTATTTTCCATTGCCCCGGTAAACGCGCCCTTGGACGTTCCAAATAAGATACTTTCGAGCAAGGTATCCGGCAACGCCGCACAGTTCTGCGCGATAAACGGTTTATCCCTCCGTTCACTGGCATTGTGGATCGACTGTGCAAACACCTCTTTTCCGGTTCCCGTTTCCCCATAGATCATAACCGGCAGATCGCACGCCGCCACCACCGGTATATAGTCTCTGGCATTTTTCATTTTTTCATCCACCGCGATGATATCTTCCATCGTAAAAGATGCGCCGCTGTGTTTTTTCAGCTTTCCAGCGCCGCCGACCGGGATCTGTTCCGAAGTCAGTTCCACACTCTCCGGCTCTTCCTCGCCGTCTGTCATCTCCTCCATCGACAGATCGATCGCGCCCACCACGGCGCGCCCGCTCTTGATCGGAATCGAAAGAGAGCTGATATGGATGCCCTCCTGCCCCTTGGTCTGAAGCAGTTGATTTTCCACGTAAACCGGCAGTCCGACCTCCATCGCCCGGATCATGCTGCTGTTCTTAGCGTTCAGGTTTTCAAATACATCGAAAAAATTTTGTCCCACCAGCGCCTGGTAAGCTTCTCTCTCTTTCCGGTTTGAAAATTTACTATTTAACTTTGCTGAAAACAGAATCTCGCCATCCAGGTTGATGATCGTGATTCCGTCAATATATCCTTTTCCATGAAATAACTGTCTTAAAAACTCCATGCATTTCTCCCCTGTCTGAAACACCGCTGACCGGAATCACGCGCCAAGTCTCACGGACGTTCGACTTGAATCTGCGTTCATCCGTCCTGACAACGGTGTTATGTTTACACCTGTTCCAAGTGTATCAGAGGAAACAGGCAAAGACAAGTTTATCCGATCTCCTCCACACCTGGGCGATCCAACGGAAGTTTCAGCCACCACCATTTAAATACGATATTTGCGATGATGCATGCTGCCATGATTACCAAATAGATGCCGATAAACTTCCAATGGCTGCCATTTAAGAGCATCATCGGTCCCATCGACCACGCAAACATCTCTGCCGGAGTTGTAAACGGCGCTGCAAATGCAGTATCGTTCAGCGTCTTGGAGCGGTTTTCCGGATCAACGATTCGAAGAAGGATGAAGCCGATCGCAAAAACGCCCGTTGAATAGCCAAATACGAAGATCGCGCGCTCAAACCAGCTGCCGCGGTTCATCGCCGGACCAAAGAACATCAGAGTTGCCACTACGATTACAATACCGCAGAGCAGAAGAAGTGCCAGCGGAGCTGCATATTTAACGATAACTGCCAGTTTGATGGAAGCGATTCCGAAAAACACCAGATAATCCGTCGCAGTACCGGAGATACGTCCCACTACATTTTCATCAATATAATCACCGACGCCGACTTTTCGGAAAACGAGGAACATCACGATCGCGGTCAAAAATGCCATCAGGTAATTCGGCAGATCCAGACCGATCGCTGCATAGATTCCCTTACTGAGTCCCACACCGATACCGGATGCGATCAGCATCACTGCCAGATGCCATGCCAGCGGATCCAGGACGTTGGATGAAATAGTTTCCTCGCCCATCGACTTGCGCTCATTTTTGGGCACCAGACCACAGCGCAGATCATCGGAGATCTGATTGAAGCCTTTCATATATTTGGTCCAGCCCTTTTTCGTTCCCAGCTTGATGAAGAACAGACCGCCAAAGATACCCGATAAAATACCAACAGTTGCACAGGTCATCGCGATATCCATTGCATCCAGATCACCCAGTCTCTCAAACGCGGTACCAACAGCCGCTGCCGTTCCGTGTCCGCCGGAGAAACCAGCTGCCAGCAGCAGACCGAAGCCATAGTTAATGTTCGGGAATAATTTCGAAATTACTAAAATACTAAACAACGGTGCCAGTGAGAACTGAATCGCCTGTGCCAGCACTTTATAGGAAAAATAAGAACCAATCCGGTCAATTTCCGCTTTAAAATCTTTCTTATTGAAAGAAAATCCATTAATTCCGACACCTGCGAAAATCAGGATAATCAGAACACTTGCATAAGAACCAATATTTTCAGAAAACGGCAGGATTCCCAGTCCCTGCGCCCCGAGTGCCAGCGCGATAAATCCGGCAATCATGCTTGGCGGAATGAAAAATTTCTGTACCAACGGCACTTTTGCACGTAAAAGCTGACCAACCGCGATAAAAAACGATGCGATCGCAAAGTCCACTAAAATGTCTGTAACACTCACAGATACCCCTCCTATTCTTCTGTATCAAATGCGCCTCCAGCTATTTCCCATCCGGAAGCGCTTCTATTCTCCCCTCAAATGGCAGAGCGCTTTTCATCCGTATCCCCATACGTTTCACGAAAAGCGTTCTGCCGGTATCCTTTATCTGAAAAATCACTTCTCTAATTTGATAAAGTTATCCGAATGGCTCTTGGTTGCCGACGGAGCCAGATCCAGTTTCTGATCTGCGATCTCTAAGATGTCTTCCGGACGAACCCACGGTCTGCCCTGGATAGCACTTGTCTCCTCATGGGTTAAGTATCCCTTGTAGGCAGTTAAGCTGCGGCGCAGGAAACCATCCTTTGCACACGCCTGCGCCACACCATTGTTGATGATGCTTCTGAAGTGCGGCAGTACGGATGCTGCGTATGCGATCGAGGTAGACTGGGAAATTGCACCCGGAATGTTGCTTACGCAATAATGTACGACACCTTCTTCGATGTAGCGCGGATTTTCATGGGTGGTCTCATGGAATGTCTCGATTGCACCATAATCGTTGCTAATATCTACGATAACGGAACCTTTCTCCATCGAGCGGACCATCTCGCGGTCGATCATGTATTCTTTGGCATCCTTCGGCCATCTAACACAATTATATACGACATCTATCTCTGGTAAAATCTTTTTCAGATTATAACGGTTGGAAATCTGGGTGTTGACTTCCTCATTGAACTGTTTTCCGATATCGCGCAGGGTTCCGATATTAATATCCATAACCGTTACCCACGCGCCCAGCGCATGAAGAACAGAGATTGCTGCGCGTCCTACCACGCCGCCTCCAATGACCAGCGCCTTAACGCCCGGAGCACCGCCGAGACCGTTGACGAATTTGCCCTTGCCGCCGTTGATGGAAAGCAGGGATTCCAGACCAAAGAGTGCACCCGCCTTACCAGCTGCCTCACAGTTCGGTGAACCGTAACGGTGGGAATCTTCTGCGGTAAATGCAATACACTTGCTGTCGAGAAGTGCCTGTACCTCTTCCGGATGTGCTGCTGGATGGATGCAGGTAAATACGATCTGGTTTTCACGGAGCAGTTTGTACTCGCACGGTTCAAACTCTTTTACCTTTGCGACGAAATCGCAGGTTGCATAAATTTCTTCCTTTGTATCAACCAGCTTCGCGCCCTCTTTCACATATGCCTCATCCGAGAATCCAGAACCTTCGCCCGCGCCCTTCTGAACGTAAACCTCATTGCCGTCACCTACCAGCATGCTTACCTCTGCCGGGGTTGCGATGACACGGTACTCGCCTACTTTGATGTCTTTCAATACGCCAACTTTCATAATGTGTTCCCTCCATGTAATATATTTTTCTTTTTGCTTGATACTTTTGCTTGATACTCATATATACAGCAAGTTCCGTGCCAACTTTTACGTTTTTCGATTTTATTTAATATTTTTATTTTTTATTTTCCAAAAAAATCGAGATTCTCCTTGTAAATACAAGGTTTTTGTCGACTTAAAATTTTTATTTATTTTTTTGATGATCTTCCAGAAATGACCCGTTCTTGTCTCATTTCTTTTCAGAGTGCAAAAAATGACTCATTTATGAGCTTTTATGCGCTCATAAATGAGTCATTCAAATTTTAAGTTTGAGTCACATGCCGATTTTTGAGTCTTTCATTTCCAGGGTGCTCATTTTCATTTCTACGCTTTCGCTGATAAACTTTTTATTTTTTCGCACCCAGTTTAATTCCTACTGCCCGACTTCCGCCGCTGCCAGCTTTCGCGACTCCGTCAGCGTCTTTCCCTCGCGCAGATGAACCGCCACGCGCTCCAGTTCCGCCGGATCTGCATAATTCGAATGGTTCACTGCATTGTACAAACTCCGCAGACTTTCCCTCGTACTGAATATCATCCGAAATAACGTGTCCTTGTGATCCCGCCTTGCTCTTGCGTAAGTTCCTTTTTTCATAAATTCTCCTTTCTGTCAGGAGAATTTCTTCTGCTTTGTAACACTCCCGTCACCTCACAGTCAGAGCAAAATCCATCGAAAATCTCCTGCTTTTCAATTGTTACTTAATTGGATATGCATAAGATTTTCTCAGATTCATAATTAGATTGGAATGTAAGATATACTTGAAATGTTTACAAAGAAAAATATATGCTTGATATGATAAATGTAACATATCCGAACCCATGATGCAAGGTATATGGTCCTAAATTGTCCATCCGTTCAAAAGATGGATTTGCCGGATTCGGTCATTGCATCCGCAAAAAAGGAAGCAGGTGAGCAAACCATTTAAGATCCCCTCACCTGCTTTTCTTATACCTTGATGTTGTCTTTGAAGTATTTCTCCCAAGAAATCTTGAACGCTTAATGGGGTCTGACCCCATTAACTTCATTCACTTTTTGGCTGTGTAGCTAAGGATACCGCAACTAATGTAATCAAAGCAATCGGGAATGCAACAAAAATTGTCTGTAATCCAAATGGAGAACCGGTTGCCTCCCAGATAATACTTAATCCACATCCAATAATCATAGATGAAATGCCTCCCGCTTTTGTAGCTTTTTTCCATACAAGTGCTCCAACAACTGCCGGTGTAATTCCTGCTCCATAAATAGTATAGGACCAATACTGAATTGCAAGAATCGATGGGAAGAAAGTCAGAATAATATAAGCGACAACACCTGCAATCAAAATGAACGCACGGCTGACTTTAAGCTCTTCTTTCTCTGTTGCATTCGGATTGATTTTACTATATAAATCGATGCAGAAGTTAGCTGCTGCAGATAACAGATATGAATCACCTGTTGTAATGGTAAATGCTGCTGCTGCGGAAAGTACGATGCCGCCCACAATCGTAGGAAGAAGTGTTGCCGCACCGATCAATGCCTGTCCTGCTGCAATACTGGTTCCAAAATACTGACGTGAAATGAATGCATAGCATGCAACAACCGGCATAATAACAAAACAAGCAAGCATAGTGCCCATCAGACCAACACGAGCTGTTTTTACATCCTTCGCTGCAACAATTCTCTGATAATAGTTCTGATCGGAACAAGTCAGAAGAATCAGCGGAAGATATCCGCCAACCCATTTAAGAAGCGTCTGACCGCCGAAGAACGTAAGGCTTTCCGGATCGTTGGCCTGTGCAGAAGAAATAACCCAATCCCAGCCACCTACTGTACTAATTAAAACAGGCAAGCCAATTGCAAGGCCACCTACCATCAAAAATGCGGACATTGCATCTGTCGTAGCAACTGTCTTCAATCCACCAGAAAGGGCTAGTACAATAACAAGTGCACAACAGATTATTGTACAATAAGTAGTTGGAATACCAGTTGTAGCGTTTAAAATAAATCCAAGACCTCGATACTGATAAGAAACGATAGAAACCATCGCAAGTGCTATGATAACCGCTGATATTGTTCTAGCTTTAGAACCATATTTCGTTTCAAGAAGCTGTGATACCGTGTAGCAGTTGCTTTCCCGGATTTTAGGGGTCAGATAACATAAAACACTCATACTGATAACCGGACAAATCGTAAAAAACAAACCACTCCACAATCCATAATTAAAAGCTAGGCTATTTCCACCACCGGTTACTGTACCACCACCTGTATATGTAGCCAAAATCGTACCAACTGCTACAATCTTTCCAAGGCCTCTTCCTGCTAAGAAAAAATCTTCTTTTCCTTCTTTTTTTACAGCTGCTTTCTTTGCGAAATAAGCTCCCGTTCCAACCAGAGCAAGTAAATAAACAATAACAACCAGAAGCATTTTAGGCTGAGCAATTAATTCATGCATAATGTATCCTCCTTTAATGTCAATATCATTTTCCATATTCTATACTAAAAGACCTTCTTTATATACCGCCGATAAATGTTCTGTAAACGCATGTAAATCTACCAATGGATTGGCATCCAGAACTACAATGTCTGCAATTTTTCCTTCTTCTAAAACACCTCTGTCTTTCACCCCTAGTTCCTCCGCTGCAGCCAAAGTTGCACAGCGAATCACCTGAGCAGCTGACATTCCATTTTCCTGCATTGCAACTAATTCTTTAAATATGGATGGGTGCGGGCCGAAATTCGGAGAACCTGCATCACTTCCCGCAACAATCTTCGTACCGATTTTCATGGCTGCTGAAAAAGCCTTTTTTTGATTTTCCTCAACAGCTGATGCCTTCTCTACGATAACATCTGCGATCATTCCTTTTCCTCGAGCCAGTTCTTTATATACCTGCAGAGTCGGAACCCACACCTGCCCATTTTCTTTCATCTTATGAAGAAGTTCTTCATCTAATGCACCTCCGTGCTCAATTGTATCAATTCCGGCATCAATACATTTTGAAATAGCATCTCGTGAAAGCGCATGTGCTGCGACCTTCATATTTAGACGGTGTGCTTCATATGTAATCGCCTTCAACTCATCCGGTGAATACATACATGGACCTACATCTTCCAATCCAGCTGCGCCTCCACTCGCCATGATCTTAATCCAATGAAGTGGTGGAATGCTCATCTCGATATTATAACCTTTCAAACGTTTAATTTTATCAATCAACTGCTCCTTTGTATTCGCAATATAGCCAATCATCGGACAATGTCCATAGGAACCTTGAATTGCACTTCCCGCCGGAACAATATGACTTCCTTTAATCAGTCCAATATTCACAGCTCTTGCCAGAGGAATCGAGCAATCATCATTACAGCCCAAATCGCGTACAGTCGTTACCCCGTTCTTTAAGGATTTTTCCGCCGAAGAAACACCTTTGGCAAAATTTAAATAGTTTCCATCCCGTACAGTCTCATACATGGGGTCCTTGGCTGTTCCTTCCCATACAAGATGCACATGAGCGTCCATAATACCTGGAATCAGATATTTTCCACTGCAGTCCACCTTCTTTGCTTCAGTCGGCGCCTTTTCCTGAACTGATGCAATTTGCTTACCAGTAATTTTTAAATCTGCCTTGATAAATTTTCCTGTTCTTACATCCAGAATTTTACCATTAACCAAATAGAATTCTTCCATACTTCCAACTCCTTCCTGATTTTTCAATCAATGTTGAATATAAATATCCGTAGCCAAAATCAAAATAATGTAATAAAATGAGGATTAAGAATAATTATTTTGATGAACAGATTATAAAAAAAATATAAACTGATTACTTCGTATATCTGATACAATATCAAAAAAAACAATCTTGTGCAGAATGCACAAGTAGAAAGGAGTCCCTTATGCTATCATTCCTATCATTCATGCAAAAGCTTTCTGCTTATCACGCTTTAAAAAAAGAAAGCATCCGCTACCCGGATTCCCCAATTTTTCACGTTCAAAACAACCTCCCTGTAAGAGAAACATTTACAGAAGCTACCGCATATATTATTCATTCTGATGATTGCCTTCAAATCCCCAAAGACAACCAAAATATACTTTGGATCATTTTGCCGAACGGCACAGATGACACAGAAATCCCTGATTGGATCGAAAACTATGTTATGCTGGCTGAACCTACCATTCAAACTGAGCTTACATTCCAGCTGCAGCATATACTAAAAGTAGAGCGACGAATCGAAGAAGCTCATTACAAACTCAGCCAATGCCTGATAAACCGTAAAGATGTGAATACCATCCTATCTACAGGTGCAGAACTTCTCGAAAACCCCTTATTTTTATCGGATACATCCACCCGTGTTCTTCACTGGTCTGATCTGAACGAACTAAAGAAAGTTGATGACGAACTAATTCAATGCATCATCAAACACAATTTTGTAACCTCCGATCTATTCGAAAAATATGACTATAAAACACTTCTCCCCAATATCGAACAAACCGAACATGCCTTTATTGAACATTCTAATTACCAGAAGAAAAAAAGAACGTCTGATTGTAAAAATTGTTATTGAGCACCGATATTTTGGTTGGATCGTAGTGATTCCACAGAAACGTCCCTTTGAAGACGGCGATTGTCAAATACTAGATATTTTGGCAAACGTCCTATCGTTAGAATTAGAGCGAAATAAAATAGGCTTTGCACTCAGTTATCGTGAAAATCTTCTATTTGAACTTATTTCTGGACGCATCCGCAATCAGGAAGAATTTAATTTACGGGCAAAAGGATTTGGCTGGATTCCGGGAGAACACTTCTATACCATGGCTATTGGCTTCCGGGATGCGTACCAATCGGACAATCAAGAACGTTCCATCACTGCTTACAAAAATCATCTTGGTATGATTTATCCAACCTATAAAGCAGTCTGTATCGGCAATATCTTATATCTGCTTCTTGAAACCGAAGATCTGGAATCAGTTGCCAATAACTTGGATAACTTCTTTCAAACTTATCATCTGGCCGCTGGTTGCAGTCACCATTTTTCAAATATCATTGAATTTAGTGCATCTGTAGAACAATCCTTAGAGATTCTACGAATTGGAATGAAACAGAATCCAAGGCAGAATATCTATCGATTTCAGGAATACAATATGCCTTACCTGGTTTCCACTTTGAAAAAATATAGTCAGCCGAACTATTTCTGCCTTCCAGAAATACTCAGATTACAGGCCTATGATCAAGAATTCGGAACCGATTATTTAGATACATTACAAACCTACCTCTTCTTCCGCAATGTAATAACTGCAGCAAATCATCTTCACATTCACAGGAACACTATGAATTACAGAATCCAAAAAATCATTGAAATTACGGGGTTAAAGCTTACCGAAGGCGAGGATTTGTATAAAATATGGCTTAGCTGCCTCATTCTTGGTGTTAATGGGTTCTGCCCCCATTAACTTTGAATCACTTTTTCTTTACCATGCAGCGTTTCTTAAAGAATGAAATACCATGCAAAGAATCTGACCAACGCCCCCACTGTGTATCACACACAGCGAGGGCTTTTTTTGCACTCCAGGAGTTCATTTTATTTCCGTCATAAACTATACACTTCCACCATAAGCCGTATCCCAACTTTCAGACCTTCCTGCTCCTGCTTCAGCTTCTTCCGGTCTCCACCGGGCTTTCTGACTTTATATGCTCTTTTCTCTCCCATAATTATTCGTGCAGCTCCAGCGGCAATCCGTCCGGGTCAAGGCAAAATCAAAATATAAAATTCTAAACTTGAAATTTCCAAGGTAATTTTGCTTGAGTAATTTCACAAAAAGCCGTTTTTCTGAAATTTCTTCTGTTCTTTATTTTCACAATAAGTTGATTTCTTGAAATTTCTATGCTAAAATAGCCTCAAAAATTTCAATTTCCATTTTTCGGAGGAAAAAACAATTATGACAAACCGAGCAGGAACACTCGTGAGTAATCTGTCAGGCGAAATGGCGTATGAATCCTTTCGACCAGCTCCGCTTCCACCAAATCCTCCTATTGAGGTATCTGGTGAACTTCTCACGAAACTTATTGATGCAAACAAGAAAATAGCAACACTTGAAGGGCTTTCCTCCCGTATACCAAACATGGGACTTTTTGTTTCCATGTATGTCCGTAAAGAAGCCCTTCTTTCCTCACAGATTGAAGGTACACAGTGCACCCTTGAGGATATCTTGAATCCTCTGATTGAAGACAACACCAATCGAGATGTTTCCGATGTTGTTAACTATATCCGTGCGACTGAGTTTGCGCTTGAGCGGCTGAAAACACTACCTCTGTGCAATCGTCTAATTAAAGAAACTCATGCAGTTCTTTTGGAAAGCGCGCGAGGACAGGAAAAGAATCCTGGCGAATTCCGGTATTCACAAAACTGGATTGGCGGTCAGGGAAGTACTCTCAAAAACGCTCGATATATTCCGCCAAATCCTGAAGATATGCTAACAGCCATGTCCGACCTTGAAAAATATATCAATAGTGATGATACTCTTGACCCTTTGATTCAAGCCGCATTAATCCACTATCAATTTGAAACCACTCACCCTTTCCTTGATGGTAATGGACGTGTTGGACGACTTCTCATTACGCTCTTCCTAATGAAAAAAGGCATTCTGTCTACTCCCGCACTCTATATTTCTTATTACCTCAAGATGAACCGTATTGAGTACTATGACCGTATGACTCAGGTGCGACGTACTGGTGATTATGAGCAATGGATTTCTTTTTTCCTTCAGGCTTTTGCAGATTCCGCAGAAGATGCGATTCATACAATTGATTATCTTACTGCATTACACGATAAAAGCACAAAATTATTTGATGCTCTCACAAAGAGACAGCGTACCAGCGTTCTTAAAGTGTTTGCCTATTTGGAATCAAATCCTATTATTGATATTCAGAAAACCTCTACAGCTCTTGACATGTCCTATAATACTGTGTCAAAGGTAGTCTCCATTTTGGTCAATGATGGAATCTTGAAGCAAACAGACAAATCTGGAAAGGCGAAGATATATTCTTATACCGAATACCTCGATATTCTCCGTAAGGACACTTAACGCCTTGACTATCACCGCAAAAAGCGCTCCAAACAATGTCTTTTTCTCAATTTCTTTCACAATCTTCACTCTTATTCTACCACAAGATTACTACAAATGTCTTTCTTCCGTCAAGTCGCACGAAAAAGCGCCTGCACATCCGCACAGGCGCCTTTTCCCAAAATAAATAAGTTGGTGAATAAGTAGTTATTGTATATAAAAATATAATGGAGGCATAATTAATAAATGACTACGCTTCTTTCTCTGCTTCCAGCTGTTTTTTCAGTGTTCTCAGCTGTCCGCCATTTAAGACAACTTCGATTTCCTTATCTGTCAGTTCTAATTTAACCCAGAAGGAAAATCCTTTTGTCTTATCAGTAATCTGCACACGGTGTGCTGCAATCTGCTCCCGCAGGTTATCGATATGAAGCTCATCTGTCTGCTCCAGGCGGTCATAATCAGCTCCATCCTCAAACAACATTGGAATTACGCCATGATTTACCAGGTTTCCCTTATGGATACGGGCAATACTCTTGGCAATGACCGCTTTTACACCCAGATACATGGGATTAATAGCCGCATGCTCACGGGAGGAACCCTGTCCATAGTTTTCACCGCCGATGATGATGCTCTGTCCCATTTCTTTCGCACGGGCTGCAAATTCCGGATCATAGCGGTGATAGCAATACTGGGACATCAGCGGAATATTGGAACGCATGCTGCTGAACTCAGCACTTGCCGGTGTAATATCATCGGTGGATACATTATCACGGGCTTTTAAGCTGATAGGAGCATCCAGTGTCTCCTGCGGCGGCTCCGGAACCGGAAGAAACTTGATATTCGGTCCGCGGACAATCTCCACCTTGGCAGCCTCTTCCGGTGACAGTGGCGGCAGAATCATCGAATCATCAATATCGTACTGATCCGGCTCATGGATGGTATCCAGAATCTTCACATTTTCACCCATAATATCTTCTGCCGTTGCGAAAGTTCCCACAATCGCAGTTGCCGCAGCACTCTCCGGGCTGACAAGGTAAATCTTCGCGGTCGGATTTCCGGCACGTCCCTTGAAATTACGGTTGGAGGTGCGGACTGCCACACCGTCGGTCGCCGGAGTCTGACCGATTGCGCAGCACGGACCACAGGCAATCTCCAAAAGACGGACACCTGCATCCAGAAGCATCTCCACATATCCATCGCGCATCAGCTGACGGTACACCTGCTTGGAAGAAACCGCACAGGTACAGCTTACATCCTCATTCACATGATGTCCCTTAAATACAAGTGCTGCTTTTGCAATATCGGCATAGCTTGCATTGGTACAGCTTCCGATAAATACCTGCTGTACTCTCTTCTTTTCCGCCTGATGCAGCGGCATAACATTGTCCGGCTGGTGCGGACATGCGATCAACGGCTCTAACTCGCTTAAATTGATATCGATCGTCTCGTCGTACTCGGCGTCCTCATCCGGAAGAAGCTCTGTGTATGCTTCCGGACGTCCCTGTGCAGCCAGAAATCTCTTTACCTGTGCATCTGCCGGGAAAATGGAAGTGGTCGCGCCCATTTCCGCACCCATGTTTGCGATAGTCGCACGTGCCGGAATCTCCATCTCGGCAACTGCCGGTCCCACGTACTCATATACATTTCCCAGACCGCCCTTGATGGTCACGCGGCGAAGCATTTCCAGGATAACTTCCTTCGAGTTGCAGCCCGGTCTTAATTTACCGGTCAGGTTGACACGGACGACTCTCGGCATCGTCAGACGCATCGGAACACCCGTCATCGCCGTTGCTACATCCATGCCGCCGACACCGATACACAGCATACCGATCGCGCCGCCATGCGGTGTGTGACTGTCTCCGCCCATCGATACCTTGCCTGGCACACCAAAACGGGATACATGAACGGTATGGCAGATGCCGTTGCCCGGTCTGGACACATACACGCCGAATTTCTTTGCTGCGGACTGCAAATAAATGTGGTCGTCCGGCGTCTTATTATCTACATATAATAAATTGTGATCGAGGTAGCTGACGCTGCACTCCGTGCGGACACGGTCCAGCCCGATCGCCTCGAATGCCAGATAAGTCATAACGGCATTGATATCGTGTGTCAATGTCTGATCCACCTTGATAAAAATTTCTTTGCCCGGCGTCATATCGCCCGATACGAAATGTGACTCAATAATCTTTCTGGTAAGTGATTTCCCCATGTTTTGATTTCCTCCATTTGGTTTGTCATATTCTCTCGGAGTCTTTCCTGCACTCCGCCATCTCTATCAGCCCCGCAGCCCTGACCCGGCTGCCCGTCTGTTTTTTCCGTCCTTATTGTAACGCCTGCCTGCGGGGAAAATCCAATTAAGAAAGGGAATGAAGGTATAACTTTCTGTTATCAGGGCTTTTCCCCGTACTCCTCCCTACTCAATTCTTCGCTTCCATTTACGCCTCCTTATTTTCGCTCATTTTTCGTATATCTACAAAATTATATTATGTATTTTAGGTAGCATTAAAAATTATTTTATTTTATTATGTAATTTTATGTATCTTTTTGTATTTTTATGACTGTTTTATGTTAGAATCCAGCCATGTTTGGGAGGACAATTTGTATTAGGGAGGAAATTCGAATGAGAAAAATTAAAATGATGACCAGTGCAGTGCTTCTTTCTTTATCCCTGGCTTTTTCTTTAACAGCTTGTGGAACAAAGTCTGAACCGGCAGCCGATACAACAGCGGCTGAAGCCGAAGTAACCGAGACAGAAGGCGAAGCAGAGACTGCCGAAGAAGCGGCGAATGACGAAGAAGAGAAAGTCAAAGTCGGCGTTTCATGGAATGCCGACGAAATCGACGAAGATGCACAGTTATATATAGATGCCGTTACCAAAGCTGGCGGCGAAGCAATTTATCTTCCTCAGATCAAAACCGAGGATGACGCGAAAAATGCTCTGGCAGAAATCGATGCTCTGGTTATGACCGGCGGCGAAGATATTGATCCGAGCTACTACGGCGAAGAGCCAAACGAAAAATTAGAGACTGTAAACGAAGTCAGAGATACTTCTGATTCTCTTTTAATCAAGGCAGCTCTCGATGAGGATATCCCGATGCTCTGCACCTGCCGTGGCATGCAGTTCTTAAACGTATTAAGCGGCGGTACCTTATATCAGGATCTTCCGACTCAGAATCCGTCCGATATCGAACATCGCGATCCGGACCGTAAGGTATTCGCAAAACATGAGATTACCGTAGACAAAGATAACATCGTTGCTGCCGCATTTGGCGGAGAAGGCACCTACACTGTAAACTCCTGGCATCATCAGGCAGTCGATCAGTTAGGTGACAACCTGAAAGTCGTTGCTACTGCTCCAGATGGAATCATCGAAGCAATCGTCAGAGAAGATAAAGACTACGTGATGGGCTTACAGTTCCATCCGGAAGCTATGATCGCTGAAGGTGATGACAGTTTTCTTGCTTTCTACACCAACCTGATCGATCAGGCAAAAGAGGCAGAATAATCACATTTCTCCCAGACAAAACAATATTTTTGATGTTTTAATAACCTCCAGGCGGATGAATCAATCTTTCCGCCCGGAGGTTTTTTGTCCAAGACGCTCTTTTTTATAAAGAAGAATGTGCCTTGGCACATTCTCGCGCCGAGCGCGGTCGCTTGCGACAAACTACATCTTCGCGCGAGTGCGCATCATTGGCACGTTAGTGCCTTTTTGTGTAATAGGGGATTCCAAGGAATTTCCTATTACATAAAAAAGCAGAAGCCCCACGCTCCCGCATGAGACTTCCACCCTACTTTGAATCATTGAATCTTAATTAAATTGTCTCTACTCCCAGCCAATCACATCCCAGACGTCGCTGGTTTCCAGCCCCAGCCGCCATCCGGCTACGCCTGCCAGGTCGTATTTCTTGATTAAATCCATCTTGAGTCCCAGAGACCTTGTCTCCTCCATCCAGAGCTGCTGTTCGCCGTTCTGGCTGTCCAGCCTGCCGTAATACTGACCAGCCGAATCATCCCAGGTCAGATCCATGCCGCTCTCCGACACCCATTTTGTCGCCTCGGAGATTCCCATCGCACGGGAGGACGCATTGTCGCCGCTTCCCGTCCAGAGCCTTGTGTAGAACGGAACTGCGTTGATTACCTTTTCCTTCGGAACCAGGAAAAGCATATCTTTAATGCCGTTTTCGACATATCCGATCGAAGAAACAGAACCGGCTTCACCGCCTGCATAGTGCTCATCATAACCCATGATAATCACATAATCTGCGACGTTGCCCTGCTCTTTCTGGTTATAGAAACGGTTATATACCGCCGGAACATAGTTATCGACCGACAGCACCAGCCCTTTCTTGCGGCAGGAAACCGACAGCTCGCGGATAAACTCAATGTAATGGACGCCCGCCGCCGTCTTCAAACTCTCAAAATCCAGATTGATACCGTCAAATCCATAACGATCCGCCTCTGTCATCATATTTTCAATCAGTTTTTCGCGCACAGACGTCCTGGAAAGAAGCACCTCCGCCTGCACGTTCTTGCTGCATTCGCGGCTGAAATTGTCGAGTACCGCCCAGACCTGCAGACCTTTTTCATGCGCCCGATCCACATAGGACTTATCTGCCAGAGATTCATACGCGCCGCTGTTGCTGCTAAGCGTAAACCACGTCGGCGCGATGACATTGACACCTTTCGTCTTTGCAATCAGAGAATCCATCGCCTGGTTTGCCGCCGCGATCGTTACCTGATGCCAGACCATCACAATCTTCTGATCCAGTGAAATATTCTGGTAGACCGGAGCAGTAAAATCACTCTTTAACGTCTCCTCATGCAGATTTTTCATCTTCCACTTGTGCATATATCCGATATGACCGTCCGGTGTCATGACTCTCGCCCAGTTGTCATACTGTTCCAGCACCGTCACTGTCCCGCCGCGCTTTATCTCAGTCACAATCGGGCTTTTCAAGCCGCCTCTTAAGCGGATCTTGGCGCTCCACGCCGCATCTGCCACCGTAACCGGATCCCAGTTATTTTCCACGAAAACCCGCTTCTGTGCCTCACCATCATACGCCTGCAGACGCACATCGGTGTATTGCTGAATCAGAGCCAGTGAAAGATAAACTGCATCGCCATCCCGGTAAAGGATCTTTTTTCCGTCCTCATCCACTGTCGTCTCGTCGCTTTTCACGATCTCCTCCGGCAGGGCGTACACCAGTATTTCCTCATTGGCATCCCAGTAAAAACGTTCATTTAAGTTCGCATCTACCCACGCAGCCGGCAGATATGTCTGACCGTCCACGTAGACCCCGCTCTCCTCCTGACGTTCATAGTTCAGATACAGCGCCACCCGGTCGCTGCCGCCCGCCGCGTACAGAGCATCCAGATCCGCCCTCTCCCGGCTTGGCATATATTTGACCGCTGCAATCACGCCAACGGCTGCCACGATTAAAAACAGCACAAACCCGAAAATCCGTCCCAGACAGCCCGAACGTGCTTTCCTTGATCTTCCTCTTTCCATGTTTTCCTCCGGTGTATGTTAAGGTAATACCATAAGCACTAAGCTCGAAAATACCTCGCTAAGTGCCCTTATTATATCACACCAGCTCCATGGAATGTTGACTTTTTTCTTAACTCCTCTTTCATTTTCCCTGTAATAGGTTACTGTTTACGCATACGTGTCCAGTAACTGTAATAGCACCATCTAAACAGTTCTCACCATTTTCTCCGAAAGAAAAATCCGGCGGACTGTCCAGATACGGACAAAACGGCACCTCTCTTATCACCGGTTGTAAACCCGGTCAAAATGTATCTCTGTCAGCACTCCTGTCTCCGCTCCGACGTAATCAGCCATATAAAACGAGCCGTCCTCCCGGAACTCACACAGCTTCCTGTATTCTTCTGGCCTGCACTCCCTCCCATCAATTAAAATCTGGATTCCTTTGCTTTTATATCGCTGTAATCCCTCGACAAATATTCTCTGCTGTTCCCTACGCCTCCTCTCTGCCTCTTCTTTTTTACTTTTTCTCACTACCATTCCACACCTTCTCCATTCCGCGAAAACAGCCCCTTTTAACTTTTGACCTTTCGGAGATAATCGGTAATTTATAACCCCAGGTCTGCCTCGCTTATCGTAGGAATTTTCCAAAAAAAGTCATGGACTCTCCCGTAACCATCAATGCGTTCTTCTGCAGTGGGATTCGCCGGATCCGGATATCCAGATATTGCTCTGCCATTTTTACAGCTTCCTCTTCTCCAAATGAGACGAAATACTCACACCATTTTTTCCATTTTTGCTTTTCTGCTGCCAATGCCGCAAAATCTGCCAGCTGCCATCCGCTGACCGAACCGACCAGAAAACAGCGGCTGCATCGAAAAAAGGCATCCTGATTCTTCTGTGTCAAGGCTCCGAAGTCGATCACCATCGCCTCCATCCCCCTTTCCGAACAATCGTACCATTCTGCACGTTCAGCCTTTTGATAGAAAAAAATTCCCCTAATTTCAAACGGCTGTCCTGCCCCGTCTATAACCGGTTTTTCCCTTCTTTTTCCCGTCCGGAATATCTTTTCAAGCTGTGCAAATGAGCCGCTCTCATTTTGTTCCAGAACCGCCGTTCGCCGGCACAGAACCCCGGACAGATATGCTGCCGTCATAAGCGAAAAGTGTGTCACCCCAACCGATGGTCCGCTCCCGGCTATCCCGATACATTCCAGGCGTTCTGTCCCGGCCTGCTTTGTGTCTGGCACTGGTTTTTGCCTGAATTTTCGCCCCACTTTTGAGCCTTCGCCCCGTTTTCCGATTCTAATCTGTATTTCCTCCTATTTCCACTGCCACGGGAATCCACCCATAAAGCGCTCCCACCTTCGCCGGATGTTCCGCCAGAGTCCCCCTTCTTTTGCTGCCTGTCTGGTCCCCCGTCCTTTTTTGAGAGCTGCCTCCCGGAAAATCCTTTCAAAAAATTCTGTCTCCTCCGCTGCCTCATTTTCCTGCCCCCGCCTTCCGCCTGCATCGAACGGCGGGGTTAAAAACGGAAGCCGCAGATACCTAAGATGCCGGACCTCCTCCGGAAGATAATCCCGCCCGCATTTTCTGTGATTTAATAAAATCTGGAGTCCCTCTTCTGCTCCCAGAAACCGGATCGCCCGCAGAGAATCTTCTTTCTCCCACGGCTGCAATCCACAGACGAAAAGAATCAAATCATACTCCCCCTCCAGAACCGTCTGGAGCTCGGTTCCGCAGTCATCTAAAATCACTTCAAACACCGGCTGTTCCAGCTGCACCACATCGCTGTATCTAGGTTTCAACGCCAGACCGTCCATGTAATAAATTCCATGTTCATCCGGCGCCAGCCCATACCAGGATGCCAGCCTGCGGACTGCCCCCGTGTCATTCTGCTCCCTGTAAAGGCAGGAAACTCCTTTCTGCCGCAGATATCGGACCGCGCCAAGTGCGGTATGTGTAACCCCGATTCCGCTCCGGCTGCCTGCTGCGGCAATCCTGAGAAGTGGTATATGACGTTCTGCAAATATGCGCGCCTCCAGTTTTTCCAATGCCTCTAACACTTCACGGACACTCTGGCAGCGCTCTTTTTTCTCTATTCTGAGACATCGCCCCATAAGAATGTACAGATCTCCCCGACAGCTTCCCTGTCCTGCTTTTATCTCCCCCTCTGGGGCATGCCCTGTCCCCATATAGTACAGGAGGGCGCCAATGGCATAGATGTCGGTCCTCTCATCCAGAGTCCCTCCCTCGTACTGTTCGGGGGCTGCAAAGCCTTTTGTTCCATAGCAAACAGATCGTTCCTGGCTCAAAGACGCCAATGCCGCCTGATCAAAATCAATCAATTTTAATTGTTCCCGGCAGATTAGAAGATTCCCGGGGTGGAGATCTAAATATAAGATTGGATTTGGTTTGAATGAATGCAGATAATTCATGATCCGGCAAAGCTCAATTCCCAGACGGATAAGCTCTCCCGTTTGCAGACTGCCCGTTCTCTCAATTCGGGCATACAACGACTCACCGCACAGATATTCCTCGATGAGATAATAATAATTTTCGTCAATTTCCAGATCGTAGATGATCGGGATTCCCGGATGGCGCAGCCGCTTCAAAAGCGCTGCTTCCTGAATGAAACCGCTCTCTGTCCGCCTGACACGCTTAATCGCTCTCTCTTCATCAAGCCCCAGATGCCTGGCTAAAAAAACAGTTCCGCTCCGACCGCGTCCGATCACACGTTCCAGCTGGTATTTTCCAAATAGAACGGCTGCTTCCGTACCGCGCCTCCTTTCGGTCTATACCACCTCTCAAGATTCATTGTATACGATCCCCTCGGTTCCCGCAACCGTTTTTAGAAAGATTTTATGCTTTTTTTTCATATTCAAATTGCCAAGTGATTATATTATATAGTATGATGAATACCAAGGTTCCAAAGTCCAAAACATGAGTAAGCAGCCTTTTTCCGCAGAAAAATGAGCGGCTTACGAATGTCTTGCAAAATTGCGGAAGTGCGAAGCACGAAGCATTCGGTATCTTAACCACCCAAAAGACAAGGAAGTGAAAATCCATGAAAATAGAACGCATCAACGAAAACCAGATCCGCTGCACCCTGACAAGCAGCGATCTGAGCGCCCGCAACTTAAATCTGGGCGAACTCGCCTATGGCACGGAAAAGGCGAAAAAACTGTTCCATGAAATGATCCAGAAGGCATCGAATGAAGTCGGCTTCGAGGCGGACGATATTCCTCTGATGGTGGAAGCAATTCCGCTCTCCAGTGAGAGCATCATGCTGATCATTACCAAGATCGAGGACCCGGAAGAGCTGGACACCCGCTTTTCACGCTTTTCCCCGGGAAACGAGGACGAGCCTCTGACAGCGCTTGCCAACGAGCTTTTAGAGGGCGCGGACGGGCTTTTAAGCCTATTTACTGACAATGGCAAAAATACCGCCGCAAGCCCGCTGACCGGTTCGGACGCGCCTTCCACTGAAAATGCAGAGCCAGGTTCCAAACTGCCGGCAGCGCGTATTTTTACTTTCGGCTCCCTCGACGAGGTCTGCCGGGCAGCGCGCATCGCAGCTCCAGTCTGCGAAACACCGAACACGCTTTATAAACACCCGTCCGATGGTCGTTACTACCTTGTTGTCCGCCAGACAGCCGACAGCACCGACGCATTCAACCGCCTGTGCAATCTCCTGTCCGAGTACAGCGAACCATTAAAGACTGCCGCTGCCCCGAATGCATTTGAGGCATACTATGAGGAGCATTATGAGACGATCGTCCGGGAGCACGCGCTCTCAACGCTCTCGACCCTGTAGGAATACTGACTTCCAGAAAAATCGGTTTTTTCCATTGCTTTTATTTTAGAACATGAAAACCATCAATTTCTCCTTGAATATTTCGCATTTTTAGTATAGAATATAGCCAAACGCATAAATATAAAAGGAGGATTTTATCATGGCATTTGTAATTACTGATTCTTGTGTAAGTTGTGGTTCCTGTGCTGGCGAATGTCCAGTTGGAGCAATCTCTCAGGGAGATGGCAAATACGATATCGACGCTAACAGCTGCATCGACTGCGGTACATGTGCAGGCGTATGTCCGACCGGCGCTATCGAGCAGGGCTAATTAAACACAAACAAAAACGAAATATCTACATAAAAAAGCCTGTCGTTTCCGACAGGTTTTTTTATGCCCTTTTGCAGAACTTATCACATCTTATTCCCATTCCGTCCAAATTTCTTTTTCTTTACACGGGACCGGAAAAATGGAAACCGCCCTGGCGCAGCCGCTGCTGCTTCCGCTCGCCCCTGGTTTTCCCGCTGATACGCGCGGATGACCTCGTCGAGGCGCTTGAAGCGCTCTTCCTCCCGCTCATCAGAGACCCGCATCAGGTATTCCAGCTCCTTCATCAATTTATCATGCACCAGATAGCTAACATCCTGGCTCAGTTTTTCACTGTTTTCCTCGATCGCGCGCCCGATGACCTGGTTCATGATCTCCTGAAACTGGCGCATTTTCTCCCCCGCCAGAGGCTGGGAAACCTCTGCCTGCGGCAGTTCTGTTTCCTTGTTTTCTACCTCTGTATTTTTTTTCATTTCCATATTTTCCTGCCTGCTCATGTTACGCTCTCCTGTTCCCGTTTCCCGGAAAACCGCCTGTGCCTGCGCTTCCAAAAGCGCTTCCGGTTCTGTTTTCTGATTTTCTTCCACTTTTCCGAGGATTCCCCGTATGGCTTTCAACTGGTACCCCTGTTCCTTCAACTGCTTGATCTGACGGAACAGCTGGATATGAACTCCGTATAGTACCGATGCCCCAGTTCATTTCTCGGAATCGGAAGCCCCAGCTCGTCCTCCCAGTACCGGAGCACGTGAGCCTCCACCTGCACCTGTCTGGAAGCATCCGAAATCAGGTAATGCTTGTTCTTATTCATTCTGCTTGTCCTCCCCGGTACCTTACTACTACTATATGCGGGGTTCAAACTAAATATGAATAGCATTTACATAAAAAACCAGTTCCGGAACTCCTTCTCCATCGATCGGAACGATTACCATATCGTAGCTAAATGCCATCTCGCTGACGGTAGAAGGCGAATGAATGACATAAATAAAAAGAGGGGATTAAATTTCCCCTCTCCATTCTATAGCTTCTTCTCAAAGCACCAGTAATCATGCCCCTGCAGCACATACTCGCCAACCTTTACAAATGTCAGCTTCTGGTACGAACGCAGTGCTTTCACGTTGTCCTTTGCCACCAGCATATGGGCGCTCCTGCAGCCGCGCTTTTTAAGCTCCTCCATCGCACCTGCCAGAAGCTCCCGCGCGATCCCGCGGTTCTGATACTTCTCCGCCACACCCAGTCTGGAAATCTCCGCCGACGGCTGCAGCTCCTTTGACCAGCACGGAATTGACTCTACCTCCGGATCATCATCGATCGAAACCACCCCCGCGATCTCTCCTGACGCATCATCCCGGATGCAGAACAGCGAATTTCTTGAAACATCCGACTGCAGCTCCGGCTCCCCCGGATAGGCATCCGTCCACGCGCAGAACTCCGTTCCCGCTAACGCGCGATAAAAATGGCGAACTGTATCTAAATCCGCCACATCTGATTTCTGTATTAATTCAAGCATCTTCCATTCCTTTTCTCCAGTCCCGTCCCCCAGCGACCCTATTTCGCCAAATTCGCAAACTTCGTCAGCTCCGGTCTCCACATCAGCTGCACCGTTCCTATCGGACCATTACGCTGTTTGGCAATGATTACCTCCGCGATATTCGGCGTATCCGTATCCTTGTTGTAATAATCATCACGGTACAAAAACATAACCACATCGGCATCCTGCTCAATCGCACCAGACTCACGCAGATCCGAAAGCATCGGGCGATGGTCCGGACGTGTCTCGCAGGCACGGGAAAGCTGCGACAGGGAGATAACCGGCGCATTCAGCTCTCGCGCCAGCGCCTTTAGTGAACGGGAAATCTCCGAAATCTCCTGCTGGCGGTTCTCTCCGCTCTTTCCGCTGCCGCTCATCAGCTGTAAATAGTCGATAATGACAAGGCTTAAACCGTACTCCAGCTTCACCTTGCGGCATTTCGAGCGCAGCTCCGAGATCGAGATACCCGGCGTATCATCGATGATCAGCTTGGAACTTCCGATCGTACCGATGCCTTCCACGACGGCATCCCAGTCGGAATCCGTCAGCGTACCGGTACGCAGCTTCTGGGAATCGACATTCGACTCCATCGACAGCATACGGTTGACCAGCTGTTCCTTCGACATTTCCAGGCTGAATACCATGCACGGAAGCCCTTTTTTGACCGCCACATGCTCGACGACATTCAGAACAAACGCCGTCTTACCCATCGAAGGACGCGCCGCAATCAAAATAAAATCGGACGGCTGGAATCCCGACGTCCGGTAATCCAGATCGATAAATCCGGTCGGAATACCCGTGACGGTGCTGTTGCTCTTCGACGCCGCCTCAATCTTTTCCAGAACATTCAACGCCACCTGGCGGATCGGCACAAACTCTCCGCCTCCGCGGCTCTGAAGCAGGTCAAACACCGATTTCTCCGTGTGCGCCAGAATATCCTCCAGCTTGTCCCTTCCGCCGTAACAGAGGTTTTCAATCTCCTCATTCACTTTTATCAAACGGCGCAGGACTGCCTTTTCCCGCACGATATTGGCATACGATTTGACATTGACCGAGGTCGGCACAGATGTCATGATATCCCGGACAAAGTCCAGGCTGCTGACCTCCGGCGGAACATCTTTTTCGCGCAGCCGATTTTGAAGCGTCACCAGATCGACCGGCTTTCCTTCATTGAAAAGCTCGACCATCGACTCAAACATGACGCCGTACTGGTGCTGGTAAAAATCGGCGCCTGTGATAATCTCAGACGCCGCGATAATTGCTTCCCGATCCATAAGCATGGATCCGATGACTGACTGTTCCGCCTCTACACTGTGCGGGAGAACCCGCTTTATCAGGGCTTCATCCATGATTCAGTCCTCCATATTAAGCTTCTACAACCTTTACTGCCAGTTTTCCGGTTACTTCTTTGTGAAGCTTGATCGGAACTTCGTGTGTGCCAAAGGTCTTAATCGGCTCCGGCAGAACCAGTTTCTTCTTGTCAATATCCAGATTTAACTGATCTTTGATCGCCTTTGCAATCTCCTTGGAAGAAACAGAGCCGAATGCTTTTCCGCCCTCGCCTGCCTTGATGGACAGGGTGATGGACTTATCCTCCAGATGTTTTGCCAGATCCTTCGCTGCTGCCAGGTGCTCTGCCGCGATCTTCGCCTCATTTGCCTTCTGCAGCTTCAGATCATTTAAGTTCTTCGGTGTTGCCTCGATTCCCAGTTTCTTTGTCAGAATAAAGTTGCGTCCATAGCCGTCGCTTACCTTTACAATCTGACCTTTTTTGCCAAGTGCCTTTACATCCTCTAATAATACAACTTCCATCGTTATATTTCTCCTTTCTCCATCATATCCGTAATGAGATCTTTTAATTTCTCTCTAGCTTCATCGATCGTCGCACCCTTAAGCTGTGCACCCGCAATCGTGCGGTGTCCGCCGCCGCCCAAGCGCTCCATGATAATCTGCACGTTGATCTCATCGATCGAACGCGCGCTGAAATAGATCGTGTCGCCCATCTGCGTCAGGATAAATGACGCCTTGATGCCTACAATATCCAGCAGCTCATTTGCCGCCTGTGCACCAACCACGGTAGGACTTTCAAGTCCTTCGGACGGACACACGGAAATCGCAAATGCGCCGTGATAAATCTCTGCTTTCTGGATCGCCTCAGCTCTCGCCCGGTAGTCCTCCAGCCGGTCGCGGAACAGCTTTCTCACACGCACGACATCCGCGCCGTTTCTACGCAGGAACGCCGCCGCCTCAAAGGTGCGGACGCCTGCCTGGTTCATGAAATTGTTTGTGTCAATCACGATACCGGCGTACATCGCATCCGCCTCCGCCGGCTTGATCTTGATGCCGTCGTCGCCGATATACTGCAATACCTCGGCTACCATCTCACACGCCGAAGACGCATACGGCTCGACATAAGATAACACCGCATTGTCGATGATCTCGCTGCTCTGGCGGTGATGGTCGAGCACCACGATGGTTTTGATCTGCTTGAGCAGTTCCGGTGCCTCCGTGATACTCGGGCGGTTGACATCAACCACAACTAACATCGTGTTGGAATCCGCCCACTCCGCCGCTTCCTCGCCGGTTAAGAACAGATCCTCCGGGTAATCAGAGCTGTTTTCAAACCGCGCCATCATCGGTTTCACGGAAGAATTGACCCCATTGATGACGATCCGCGCCTTTTTATTAAAAGAGGTCGCAATCCGCCAGATACCAATCGCCGCGCCAAAAGAGTCCGTATCGCCGATCTTGTGCCCCATGATCAGCATCTTATCCTTCGTATCCATCAGCTCGCGCATCGCATGCGCTTTGACACGTGCCTTGACGCGGGTCGTTTTTTCCAGCTGCTGCGATTTGCCGCCGTAGTAGCGGATCTTCGTGCCATCCTTGACGACCGCCTGATCGCCGCCGCGTCCCAGCGCCATATCAATCGCCGTTCTCGCATACTCATAGTTGCGGATGTAGCTGTCGCCGTTCATACCCATGCCGATACTCAGCGTGACAGCCATATCATTTCCGATATTAACCGTCTTGACATCCTCCAGAATCGAAAAGCGGCTCTCCTGAATCTCTTTCGTGTACTGCTGCTTGATCACAAACAGGTACTTGTCATTTTCCAGCTTCTTGACGATACCTTCCATCGCTGTGAAATACTTCGTAATTTTCCGGTCAATCAGGGCAACCAGCAGGGAACGGCGTACCTCCTCGACACTCTCCAGCGCCTCATCGTAGTTGTCGAGATAGATAAGTCCCGCCACCAGACGCTGGTTGTTGATCTGCTGCTTGCAGCGCAGGATCTCCGTCTCATCGCAGAGATAGAGCACTAAAAGCATCTCGCCGCTATCCTCGTCCACCGCACCGAGCTTCATACCTTCCGTCTCGCTCAGCGCCACCTGCTGGATATCGATCCGGTAAAATCTGCCGTCAAACGAAGAATGAACGCTCGTTTTTTCGTCCATCTCATCCAAAAATTCCCGCGTCAATTCCGGAAAGACCGCTGCGATATTCTTACGGCAGTTTTTATCTTCCCCGACGATCTCCGAAAAGGAGTGGTTCAACCAGAGGAAATGTCCCTCTGTGTCCGCAATGGCATACGGCACCGCCATTTCATAGAGGAGCTGTTTCTGCACCCACGCATACTCTGCCGAAAACTCCACCAATCCGCCCATCAGACGTTTTCTCCGGTACATGAACAGCCAGAGTGCCACCAGCACATACATAACCGTAAATCCGGACATCACAAGACCGGCAGCCGGGCTCACAATCCCAACTGCCAGATTTGCCGCCAACAGGAAGACTGACAGTATAATCGGCCACTGCAGATACGTCCGCAGCTGACCCCGTATTTTCATATTTTCCTTCATCTCATTCTCCCGTGCATAAAATGTTGCTGTCCATGTGCCGATTTTCAAAACACCTGCCATGAGCAGTAACGATAAAGCAACCAAAATGACTTGATGCCCCTTATTATAGCATAGTGAGGGGGATTCGTCCAGACAATCCCCCATTGACAAACCAGAGCCGCCGTGCTAGTTATTGTGCACGCATACGTGCCCAGTAACCTGCGCTCGTATATCTTTTACAAAATGCTTTATATGCTTTAGTCTCGGCTATAAAGTTGGTCGAGCTAGTAATAAGACACAAAAATAACCGCCCCGGTCCTGCAAACTTGAGCGGTTATTTTTAACTTATCATTTAAGGGTCCAACCGTCTATCGGTGAGATCCTTTATATATAGATAACATAACTACAAAAAATTTCAATCATCTTCTTTGCATCTGTTATCTTAGATATCCTCATATCGACTGCATGAAACTATAAATGCCACTCTTCTTTTACTTCACCGCCTGGCAAATCAACTCCACGCACCTCTCAATTCCCAAATCTCCACTGTTCAGCATCAGATCATAGTTTTCTCTGTCGCCCCAGCGCTGATTCGTATAGTTTTCATAGTAGATCCGGCGGCGTTTGTCGGTCTGGTGCATAAATTCATCAATATGCTCTTCCAGATCCCCGTACTCATCAATCGCGCGGCGAAGCCGGATATCACGATCCGCATAAACAAAGACACGCAGTACATCCGGACGGCTTTTCAGAATATAATCAGCACATCTGCCGATGAATACGCAGCTTCCGCGCTTTGCCGCCTCCTCGATCGCCTTCTTCTGCGCCACATAGATCTGCTCTGTCAATGGCAGTTCACTGAGCTTCGGCTCCTTCGGATAGGAAAGTCCATACAAAGTTCCCATCGCGAAATTGTAAAGCAGGCTATTTGTCAAGCGCTGCTCACGATCCGCAATAATTTCCGCTGGAAAACCGATCTCCTTCGCAGCAGCATCGATCAATTCCTTATCATAAAATTCCATTCCCAGTTTTTTAGCGGCTGTCAGACCAATCTGACGACCTCCGCTTCCATATTCACGACTGATAGTGATAATCTTTTTCTCCATACAACTGCCTCCTCCCTGTTCCTCCGGGGACTCCCTCTTTTTCTGTCTTTAGTATAACATATGCCTCAAAATTGTTCAAGTTTAGTCGCATATCCTTCTTATTTTTCTGCATCTTATTCCATATATGTAATTATTTCTGTTTTCTTTTGCTTTTATTTTTCTCTTTTCTTCTTACTTTCTATAAAATTTCAACTAACTTCTTCGTTTCATTCACAAAAAAGATGGGTGAAAGCGTTTTATGTATTCCACTTTCACCATCTGGCCTTCATTTTAAATTATCATTTTATCTAAACTGTCGTTTTTACAGCCAAACGCTTTTTAGTCTCCTAACCGGTAAATTTCCCGGCGCAGCTTCGGTCCGATCAAAGCTGTGAAAATGATTTTGACTGCATCGCCCGGCAGATACGGGATAACGCCCACACCCAGTCCGGCTACAAAGGTCATGTTAAGCTGACCTGCCAGCCATACCGTTCCGAAAATATAGCAAATTGCCAGTCCCAATACCATGCCTACGATATGCAGGGCTACTTTGCCCGGAAAATGATCTACGAAAAATCCAACAATCAGCGCCATCAGGATAAATCCGACGAGATAGCCGCCGGTCGGTCCTGCCAGTTTACCGACTCCTGCCGTAAATCCGGAAAATACCGGAATGCCCACCATGCCAAGCAGCATATAAATCAGGTAACTGATCGTGCAAGCTTTCATTCCCAGCACATATGCCGCCAGATAAATAGCAAGATTTGTAAAGGAAATCGGAACCGGGCTGAATGGAAGCGGAATCGAGAGCGGTCCCAGAATACAGGTTACCGCCGTCATCACGCCAATCAGCGCCATCCGTTTAGTTGTAAAGTAAGGTCTGTGCTCCGCTTCTGCAGAAAGTATTTTACTCATGATATGAATGCTCCTTTTTTATAATGTGAAACCCATCGCCGCCAGCATCTCCTGGTCCTCGCTGATGCGGTTTCCGGAGGTTGTCAGCATATCTCCGGTGATGGCTGCATTCGCGCCGGAGCGGAATGCCCGTTCGCCGGAATGTTCCATTGAATTTCGTCCTGCTGCCAAACGGACCATCGCAGTCGGATTGATATAGCGGAAAATAGCAATCGTCCGCAGGATCTCATCCTCCGAAAGCGCTGCCTGATGTTCCAGCGGCGTGCCCGGAATCGGACGCAGGATATTGAGCGGAATTGACTTGATTCCAAGCTCGCTCAGCGTGATTGCCATGTCGATCCGGTCTTCCCAGGTTTCTCCCATGCCGATGATACCGCCGGAACAAACGGAAAGTCCTGCCGCCTGCGCACGCCGGATGACCTCCAGCTTGTCCTCAAATGTATGTGTGGTACAGATATTCGGGAAATTTCTCCGGGAAGTCTCAATATTAGCATGATACCGTCCCACGCCCGCCTCTTTCAGGCGGTTGAAATCTTCCTGTGACAGAAGTCCGTGGGAGGCGCAGAGCTCTACCTTACATTCCTTCTTCATAGCGCGGTATGCCCGAAGCGCCTTCTCCATCTCCGCTCCCGTCAGCGCACGTCCCGCCGTCACGATGGAGTAACGATGTACCTTCTTCGCCTCATGACGCTTGCAGTCCTCCAGAATCTCCTCTGGCTCCAGAAATGGATATTCTTCCACCTTCGCATGATGACAGGCTGACTGCGCGCAAAACTTGCAGTCCTCGCCGCAGCGTCCGCTTCGTCCATTAATGATAGAACACAGATCCACATGGTTGCCGCAGAGCTCCTTTCGGATTTTATCAGCCCCCGCACAGAGCTCATCCAGATCCTCACTCAATAAAAAGCTTAAATCCTCGCCCCGTTTCAGACGGCGTCCTTTTATAATATCTTCTGCCAGTTGTAAACTCATATCTTCTACTCCTTATCAAAATCAAAACACTTTTTCTCTAGTTATCCTTCGGTCAAATTCAAAAATATCCCATTTTTCTCATTTAGCTAACTTTCGCTATTATAAACCGTTGATTTTTAAATGTCAACATGACAAATTGATATAGTTTACATTCTGGCATCTGCTAAATCCAAAAAAACTGCATTTTTCCAGATATTCTCCAGCTATTTTCCAGACTCATGGCAGCAAAAAAAATGTGCCTTGGCACATCCGGGCGTCTCGCGCGGTCGCTTGCGACAACCTACATCTTCGCACGAGTGCGCATCATTGGCACGTTAGTGCCTTTTTGTGTAATAGGGAATTTCCTATGAAACAAAGCTGCTGTCCGACAGGCATTCCCATCGTCCAGCAGCTTTGTCAGCCTTTATTTCTAAGTTTCGTAACTGTTCAGTATCTTCACAGCCACGCGCAAAAATCCATTAAAAATTTCCTACCTGATCGGCTCCAGTGCCCCATGCTCCGTTTCAAAATTCCCTTCATATAGGCAATCAAAATCCCATAATTGGTCATCGGGATCTCCTGATCGGCAGCGCTGCGAAGACGGCTCTTCATCTCCCGCGCATTCAGCATACAGCCGCCGCAATGAACGATCAGCTTATAACCGGACACATCCTCTGGAAATTCCGTCCCCGATGTAAAATGAAACTCCGGCGCTTTTCCCGTGTACTGGCGGATCCAGTCCGGCAACTTCTCCGTGCCGATGTCACCGCACTGGCGATGATGCGTACAGCCCTCAGAAATAAGAATCGGATCTCCGTCCTGTATCATTTCCAGCGCTTTGGCGCCCTCCGCTGCCTGTTTCAGATCCCCCTTATACCGCGCAAACAAAATGGAAAAGGAAGTCAGACGCACCTGCGGCGGTGTCAGCCGGTCTACCAGCGGAAATACCTGGCTGTCCGTGATTACCAATGCCGGAGCTTCTTTCAATTTTGCAAACGTCTCCGAAAGTTCACTTTCCCGGCAGACAAACGGCATCGCACCGATGTCCAGCAGATCCCGGATGACCTGCTGCTGCGGCAGAATCAGCCGCCCCTTCGGCGCCGCCTTGTCAATCGGAACAACCAGAATTACCGTATCAAACGGTTTTACTAGATCAGCAACCAGCCGTTTTTCATCCGTCTCCTGTGACGTAAGACGTGCCATTTGCTCTTTTAACTGCTGGATTCCTTCTCTCGTCCGGGCACTCACATAGGCGGTATGTTCCACAACCGGTTCCTGTTCCGATTTTCCCGTCAGCAAATCCATCTTATTGTAAACCACCAGATACGGGATTTCCTTCTTCTCAAACAGCCGGAGCATCTCTTCTTCCCAGCTGCTGATTCCTTCCACCGCATCCACCACCAGGACTGCCAGATCCGCCTTATTTAAGACTTGACGAGTCTTGCCAACTCTCTTTAAGCCCAGCTCGCCCTCATCGTCGATTCCAGGCGTGTCGATGATAACCACCGGACCGAGCGGCAGAAGCTCCATCGATTTATAGACCGGATCGGTCGTCGTTCCCCGGATGTCCGACACGATCGCCAGCTCCTGCCCGGTCACCGCATTGACCAGACTCGATTTTCCCGCATTTCTCCGTCCAAAAAACGCGATATGTACCCGCTCGCCGGACGGCGTCTCATTCATTCCCATTTTGATCCTCCTGATTTAGTTAAAACCTGAAATCCCGCTGCCCCTTTTCAATTTCAACCAGATTTTTTCTCACGATCTCCTGCACTTTTTCTTTCGGAATCGAACCGATCTCCGCCTGAATCAGCTTCTCTCCAATCTCTTTCGTCCCCGGCGCCGCATAATCCTCCAGATACTCCTTGAGCGTCATCAGCGCATTCGGATGACAACAGTTCTGAATCTGCCCGCTCTTGCACAGGCTCATAAAGCGGTCGCCCGTCCGTCCTTCCCGGTAGCACGCCGTACAGAAGCTTGGGATATAGCCTAATTCCATCAGCCAGCGGACCACCTGGTCGAGTGTCCGGTTGTCGCTCACATCGAACTGCGCCGAATTTTCCTCCTCCGGCTCTTCCTCTGCATATCCGCCGACACTGGTGCGGGAACCGCCGCTGATCTGCGATACGCCCAGCCGCAGCACCCGCTCCCGACAGGCTTTGCTCTCTCTCGTTGAGATAATCATGCCCGTGTACGGAACTGCCACCCGGATGCAGGCTACGATCTTCTCAAAAATATCGTCGCTGATACCGTTGTCAAAGGTCGATGGGTCGATATCGTCCGCCCGGCGGATGCGCGGCACACTGATGGTGTGCGGACCAACACCAAAAACTGCCTCCAGATGTTCCGCGTGCATCAAAAGTCCTGCAAATTCATACCGGTACAACTCCAGACCAAATAAAACGCCGATTCCCACATCGTCGATACCGCCCTCCATCGCGCGGTCCATCGCCTCCGTGTGATAACAGTAATTGTGCTTTGGTCCCGTCGGATGCAGGCGCTCATAGCTCTCCTTATGGTACGTCTCCTGGAACAGGATATACGTTCCGATTCCCGCCTCTTTCAGCTTCCGGTAATTCTCCACCGTCGTCGCCGCAATATTGACATTGACCCGGCGGATCGCCCCGTTTTTATGCTTGATACTGTAAATTGTCTTGATACTGTCCAGCACATATTCAATCGGATTGTTGACCGGATCCTCGCCCGTCTCCAGCGCCAGACGTTTATGTCCCATATCCTGAAGCGCAATTACCTCCCGGCGGATTTCCTCCTGCGTCAGCTTCTTTCTGGCAATGTGCTTGTTTTTCATGTGATATGGACAGTACACGCAGCCATTCACGCAGTAATTCGACAGATACAGCGGCGCAAACATGACGATCCGGTTTCCGTAGAAATCCTGCTTGATCTGGCGCGCCAGCTCAAAGATCTCCTCCACCTTTTCCGGGATCTCGCAGTCAAGAAGCACTGCCGCCTCGCGGTGGCTCAGCCCTTTTCGAAGCCGCGCCTTCGCCAGAATCTGATCGATCAGTTCCACATTGTTTTTGTTCTTCTCGGCATAGGAAAGAGTCTCTAAAATTTCCTCATGGTTGATAAATTCCTCTGCCTTTTTGGATGATGGGTTGTAATTGTAACTCATAGTCTCTTCTCCTTTTCTTACAGGTCAGGATGATAGCTGCCATGTTTTCCTCCGGCATTTTCAATTTCAAAAATGCCAGCATAACCAGCCGTCCATCGCCTCCTTCCCCGTCAGTTTATTTATCTGTAAGCATCTTTCGATGCCAACAAACCAAATCGCAGGCTTTTACCCCTTATAATCTCCCCGGTCGACGACTACCTTGTACCCGATGCTTTCCATGCGCCGTTTCATGCAGCTGACGCACTCCGCCGCCTCGTCTCCCGTGCAGATTTTATTGTCATAAAGCATATATTTGGCGCGCACCCCGACCGGAGACAGGTTCGGCATCACGACGTTTCCGCCTGCCAGAATCCCCAGTTCGCGCCCCATCGGGTGAATCGTTCCGAGCGCCGTCGTCGCCGGAAGCAGCACTTTCGGCTTCAGCAGGCGAAGCAGCCCTAAAAGAAACAATGTCTCTTCCAACGTTCCCGCCGCCTCCCCGCCAAACGGAGTGTCATGCTGTGGAATAAACGGACCGATTCCCACCATTTCCGGATCCAGTTCTTCGATAAAACGCATATCTCTCGCCAGACAGCGCGCCGTCTGGTGCGGCGAACCGACCATAAAACCGCATCCGGTCTGATATCCAAGCGCCTTTAAATCACGCAGGCACTGCATCCGGTGTTCAAATGACATCTCTGCCGGATGCAGGCTCGCGTAATGGCACGCGTCCGCCGTCTCATGGCGCAGCAGATACCGGTCCGCCCCTGCCTCTTTCCAGCGTTTCAACGTATCATACTTCTTTTCTCCGAGCGACAAAGTAATCGCACAATCTGGAAATCCTGCCCGGATCGCCTGCACCATCTCCATCACCCAGTCGTCCGTCATCGCCGGATCCTCACCGCCCTGCAAAACAAAGGTGCGGAATCCCAGCTGATAACCATTCTCACAGCAGGAAAGAATCTCCTCCCGACTCAGGCGGTATCGGCTTGCATTTCGGTTGCTCCTTCGGATGCCGCAATAAAGACAGTCGTTTTTGCAATAATTGCTGCACTCAATGAGTCCCCGCACATACACCGCTTTTCCGTACTCTCTTTCCCGGATGCAGCGCGCTTTTTCAAAGATGTAGTCCGCCAGCTCCGGTGAACGTCCCTCGATCAGACTGACCCACTCATCCTCCGTCAGGGACTCCCCCGCTTCCAGACGGTCAATCAATCTCTTTAATTCTGTAATCGTTTCTATCTGTTCAGCGCCTGGACGGACCGCCTCCCGCCACCAGTCAGACGGTCGAAGCCCCGCGCGTGTAAAATCTGCCATTCCGTCACCTCGTTTTCATTCCTGTGCTTCCGGCGCCTTCGAATACAGCGCCTTCGAAGAAATCCCCCGCAGCATCCCCAGCTTCCCGGACAGCGCACTGATCACATCACCCGGCGCGTCAATCACGACGCTGATAATATTCACGTTCCGTTTGTGGTAAGGAATCCCCATCCGCCCTACGATATACTGCCCGTACTGGTGCAGCACCTTATTCAACTCTTCCGTATCTCCCGTCTGATCGACCACAATACCGATCACGGCAACTCTTGATTCTGTCTCCATGTTTTTCCCTCATATCTTCCTGTTTATCTGTCCAAATTTTTCTCTACAACAGATACCATTTCAAATATCTCCGCTAAAAACCATGCTGCGATCCTGTCCTGCAAAATCTTCCATCACAGGCACCACTTTTTCCAGCCCCGCCTTTCTATAGAGCAAATGGATCAAAAAGAGCCCGCGCAGACGCGGACTCCATCCATCTCAAAAAGGGTATACGAATCTCCATGAACCGCTCCCCTTTCCTTCAAGACCCGTCTCAAACGTCAGCATCGCTTTTCACCACTTCCAGCATCACCGGAACACTCGATTATTTCTGTTCCATTCCTTTTTGAAAGGTATCTACTGCCTCGCAAATCGGAATACTTGATAAAAGCGTATCACATTTACTGTAAAATTGCAAATAAGACTTATATGCTTCCCCATAAAATGCTTCCCCATAAAAAACGGGCGTCGCCGATTTTCCACTCCAAAACCAGCAACGCCCATCTTCCATTTTCCTAATTATTTCTTACAGAATCTTCCCATACCGTCCCAAAAAGCTCTTCGTTCTCTCATTATCCGAAGCAAACACCTTCTCCGGCGCGCCCTCCTCGACGATGAGTCCGTCTGCCATGAAGATCACGCGGTGGGAAATATCTTTCGCAAACGCCATCTCATGGGTAACAATCACCATCGCGATGTGCAGATCCGCTAACGACTTAATAACCTTCAATACTTCTCCCGTCAGCTCCGGATCTAGTGCGGAGGTCGGCTCGTCGAAAAACAGAATCTTCGGATTCAGTGCCAATGCACGGGCGATCGCCACACGCTGGCACTGACCGCCGGAGAGCTGGTACGGATAATAGTCCTCCTTATCCTCCAGACCCATTTTTTTCAGAAGCTCGCGCGCCTCTTTATAAACCGTCTCCTTGTCGCGCTTCTGCACATGGATCGGCGCGTCTGTGATATTTTTCAGCACAGAATAGTGCGGAAACAGGTTAAAATTCTGGAATACCAGACCGTACTGGCTGCGGATCTCCTTCATGTCCTTCTTATCCGCATAGCTGACCTTGCCATCCGCGCCCGTCCAGGCTGCTCTCTTTCCTAAATATACGATCTCGCCGTGGTCCATCGTCTCCAGCATCGTCGCGCAGCGCAGAAGCGTCGATTTACCCGAGCCGGACGGTCCGATGATGGACACGATCTCGCCCTCGCCCACACTCAGTGAAATATCCTTTAAAACCGACAGATCGCCGAATGATTTTTCCACATGATTTAATTCTAACAGGTTCATTTTCCACATTCCTCCCGCTTCTATCGGTAATAATCCAGCTTTTTCTCAATCCATTCCATTGCAACCGCCACAACCAGATTGAAAATATAGTAAAAGACGGCTGCTGCCACAAACGGCATCATATTCGTCTGGGATGCCGCCAGCGCCTTGGCGATTGAGAACATCTCCGCCACGCTCAACGTAAACGCCAGAGACGTATCTTTTACCAGCGTGATGACCTCATTCGTCACCGACGGAAGAATCCGCTTGATTACCTGCGGCAGGATGATCTTGAAGAAGGTCTGTGCCTTTCCATAACCCAGAATCTCCGCTGCCTCATACTGTCCGACCGGCATCGACTGGATGCCGCTGCGGTAAATCTCGGCAAAATATGCCGCATAGTTAATGACAAAACCGATGAAGGTAGCCCACAGACGGTAACTGCTGCCGACTTTGATGCGGAACAGATAATACGGTCCAAAATACACCACCATGAGTTGCAGCATCAGCGGCGTGCCTCGCATAATCGAAATATATACTTTTACAATCGTCTGGATCAGCTTGTTCTTCGACATACGCCCGAACGCGATCACGAGTCCTAACGGAAGTGAAAATAGCAGTGTGATCACAAAAATCTGTGTGCTGACTGCCATACCACCCGCAAGCTGTGTAATCATCTGCTGGAGTGTCATCTTACCCATAATTATTCCATACCTGCTTTCTAAAATGTAGATTCGTTACTGTTCACGCATACGTGCCCGGTAACGGAATGTGCTGTGACTTCACAGTTAAACACATAAACCGCGAATGGGGACTGCCATGAAATCATTCACAGCCGTCCCTATTCCTATTATTTAATAATGTTTCGTTTTTACAATCAACGATTAATTACTATTTGCCGACGGTAGTTACGTCCTTGCTAAACCATTTCTCAGAAACTTCCTGTAAGGTTCCATCCTCTGCCATCTCTTCCAGAGTGCTCTGAACTTTATCTCTTAACTCGGTGTTGCCCTTCTTGAAGCCTACGCCGTATTCTTCCTCAGAAAGGGAATCGTCCAGAATCTTGAAATCAGCGTTTCTCTGCTGAATCTGATAGCCAGCTACGATTACGTCCATCGCAATGGCATCAACGGCGCCCTGCTCCAGATCCATGAATGCGGTGTTGTAATCAGCGGTTGTCAGAAGCTCCTTGAAAGTAGCGGTCAGTTCCGGTGCCTCTTTTAAAGCTGCCTCTGCGGAAGAATCTGCCTGAACCTCTACGATCTTGCCTGCCAGATCCGCCTGGCTGTTGATATCCGAATCATTGGCTACGACAAATACCTGCTGGTTTGCCATGTACGGCTCAGTCCAGGTGTAATCATCCTCACGACCCGTCATCGTAAATCCATTCCAGATGCAGTCGATATTGCCGGACTCAAGCTCCATATCTTTAGAATCCCAGGCAATCGGCTGTGCCTTATATTCCAGACCCAGACGTTTTGCAACTTCCTGTGCCAGCTCCAGGTCAAATCCGGTGTACTCGCCGTCATCGCCTACAAATCCCATCGGCGGGAAATCCTGATCAAAGCCAACAATCAGAGTGCCGCCGTCGGTTGTCTTCGCCTCTTCTGCGGTGGTTTCCTCTGCCTGGCTCTCAGCCGCCTCTATGTCTGCTGCGGTTGTCTCTGCTGCGCTGTTGCTGCTGCCACATGCGGTCATGGAAAGTGCCATTACTGCAGCCAGCGCTGCGCTCACAAATCTCTTTTTCATAATTAGTGTCCTCCTCATTTTCAGACAGTGGAAGCCGTTCTCCCTTTGCCGGTTTCCGTCTCGCTTTTTAATATGCTACCATATTAGCATACTAAAGCGTCTTTGTAAAGCACTTATTTTTGAAATTTGTCTTTTTGTGTAATAGGGAATTCCATGGAATTTCCTATTATACAAAAAGGGATCCCACATGATCTCTCACATGGAATCCCAATCATTTTTATCCTCAATAATTGAGTGAAATTTGAGTAAAAATCTTCTTTTACCCTTAAAAAAACCTTATTTTACAAGGATTACTCGCAAACATACGGCATCAGGGACAGATGTCTTGCTCTCTTGATAGCTACAGTCAGAGCTCTCTGATGTTTAGCACAGTTGCCAGTGATACGTCTCGGAAGGATTTTTCCTCTCTCGGATACGTATCTCTTTAATTTATTTGTATCTTTGTAATCGATTTCGCCGTTCTTCTCGCCGCAGAATACACAAACTTTTTTTCTTCTACGCATACCGCCTCTTCTGATCTTGGAAGCGTCTGTTTTATCGCCTTTATTGAATGCCATTGGTCTTTCCTCCTTCACACACATCAGCCTGATGGCGCTCTCGCGCACTCCGTCCGCCGGGGGACCGATTCCCGAACCTAGTTGAACGGAAGGCCTTCGTCTTCTACTCCATCAGGAATATTCATGAATCCATCGCCGATTGCGCTGGACGGAGCCGGGCGCTCTGCCGGACGGTAACCGCCGTCGCTGTTGCCAGATGCCGCATTCTTGCTCTCTGCAAATTCCTGATCCTCTACAATCACTTCTGTCGTATATACTTTCTGGCCGTCACGATTGGTATAGCTGCCAGTCTGAATTCTTCCGGTTACTACGAGCTTGGTTCCCTGATGAAAATACTTCTCAGCGAATTCGCCTGCTCTGTCAAATGCAACACACGGAATGAAATCCGCTGTCTGTGCGCTGTCGTCTCCGTTTCCGCCTCTGCGGCCTCTGCGGTCTACTGCCAGCGTGTATCTGGCGATTGCCATAGCTCTCTCGCCCTGAGAGTATCTCACTTCCGGATCTCTCGTTAATCTGCCCATCAGAATTACTTTATTCATACGATCACTCTTTCTTTATCTACTCTTACGCATCCTGTCTTACGCATAAGTATCTGATAACCGGCTCCATGATGCGGATGTGGTTCTCCACCTCATTCGGGCATACGGAATCAGACTCGAAATGTACGAAGTAGTAGAATCCTTCTTTCATTTTCTGAATCTCGTAAGCAAGTCTCTTCTTGCCCCATTCATCAATGTCAGTTACTGTACCGCCGAAACGTGTGATGTAACCTGTTACTTTCTCCATCGCTGCGGCTCTCTCTTCGTCCTCGAGTTTTGCGCTAAGAACAACTGCTAATTCATATTTGTTCATGCTCTTTCTTACCTCCTTGTGGTCACTGACCCCCTGACTCCAGCAGGGAGTAAGGATTTTTGTGTTATATATTACCGAATATCTATGATACCAAAAAAGGAACGGCTTGGCAAGCACTTTTTCGAGATTTTCTATGTAAATTTTCTCGTTTTTTCCGGGCTTTCTGCCCCTTCTTACTGCATTCTTTTACTGACTGCCAGATCATGAAGCTGCCTGCATCTGTACGCCCACCCGCCGCTCTTATTCGGACTTCTCTCCCGCTTTTTTCAGTCCTCTGGTACTCTTTTCTACCAATGGTCGTGCCATCATCACCTGATGCCCGCAGCCGGCACATTTCAAACGGAAATCCGCGCCGACCCGCAGGATCTCCCACTCATGGCTGCCGCACGGGTGCGGCTTTTTGAGTTTTACAATATCTCCAACCTCGTATACCATTTCCTCTCTCCCCTGTTACTACCTTATACTCCGACCGCGTCCCCCAGCACCTTCCCGATGCTGTCGCTGATAACCAGATCCGCCTGACCATCGCGCGAGGTCGCTGATTTATTGATCAGAACCAGTTTATTTCCATGATAATAATCAATCAGCCCCGCTGCCGGGTACACCACCAGCGAGGTACCGCCGATGATCAGCATATCTGCCTTGCGGATATGGGCAATTGACCGCTCAATTACCTCATTGTCCAGTCCTTCCTCATACAGCACGACATCCGGCTTAATCACGCCGCCGCAGCCGCACTTCGGCACGCCCTTCATCTTCAAAATATCATCCAATCCGTAAAACCTGCCGCAGCGCGTACAATGGTTGCGGAGCACCGATCCGTGCAGCTCCAGCACCTCTTTGCTGCCTGCTGCCTGGTGCAGCCCGTCGATATTCTGGGTAATGACCGCTTTCAGCTTTCCCTCCTGCTCCAGCTTCGCCAGAGCCAGATGCGCCCGGTTCGGCTTTGCATTCGGGAACAGCATCTTATTGCGGTAAAACCGGTAAAATTCCTCTGGCTTTCTTATATAAAAGCTGTGGCTTAAAATCGTTTCCGGCGGATAGTCATACTCCTGATGGTACAGCCCGTCCGTGCTTCTAAAATCCGGGATATTGCTCTCGGTCGAAACACCCGCCCCGCCAAAAAATACAATATAATTTGACTCATTAATCCATTTTTTTAATGTGTCTGTCTCTCCCATCTGACGCACTCTCCTCTCCTTTTTCTGAAAACATAAAAGCGGTTGCTATTAGTTACATAAAATCAGCATATTCTCTATCCTATACAATTACAGCACGCACTCTACACGATCTCATCCAGATACACGCCGTTCACCGTATCCACCTGTGCCAGAATCTCTGCCAGCCCCTTATTTTCAAGCTGTCCGCCCCAGATTTCTTCCGCTTTCCGGCAGCCAAACAGCCAGCTCACCAGCTCTTCCGGCTTCGTCTCCAGCCATATGGAAACATTTTCCGTGCAGCCGCAGGTATCCGGCTCCGGTTTCCGCGCCTTCAGGCTGGAACCTGTCTCCCCAATCGTCCAGACAAACTCACCGTTGTTCATTTCCAGAATCGGATCATTCATACGGATGCCCAGTGTGAGCATACGTTTTTCTTCTCCCTGCTGCTCTGCCTGTTTTAAGCCAAATGCCGCCAGCAGCGCCCCGATATTCGTCAGGCGCGCCATATTCCACGGCTTCTCGCCCGTCTTGACCGTGTATGCGTCCTCCGCATACAAAAGCCGGTGTTCACGGACTTCCCAGCCCCAGTAGGCATCCAGGCCAACCAGCCTGCCGTCCTGTTCCAGGAATTCCAACGTGCCATTTTCAGAAGCCAGCTCCTTGATGAGACGGCTCACATACGCCGCATCCCGGCGCGTATACATCTCATACCGTGCGCCCAGCCACTGTTCCATATAGACGGCAGCCCGCCCGCAGTCCTCCGGCCTATCCTGGCACACCGTGCGCGTCAGCGTCTGTTTCGCCTCCTCGGTCAGCTCATAGGATGCCACATTTCCGATGAAGGTAAATCCCATCGGCGCATACACAGCCGGGTTGACCGGGACCAGATACGTGATCGGCTTTCCAGCTGCCTCCTCGTCGTGAAGCATTTTCACAAATACGTCCCGGAAATGTCCCTCGCGGCGGCGGCTCTCCTCGGTTGCTACTCCGACCAGATAATCGAGCTTCCAGAGGTGTCCACGCAGCTTCACCGCATACGGATTGTACTGCACCATCGAAATCAGAAGTCCATTATCCTTTTTCACCAGAATCTCGTTATCCTTCGTCTTTTCCTTATAATAATACTCGATAAAACTCTCCGAATCTTCCGGGAAACACATATGCCAGAGATGCTTCGTCTCGTCCTTATCCTCCGCATCCAGATACGTCAGCACACTTCCCGCCGTCGTATTGGCGATCTGCTCCGCCCAGTGATAGCCCTTGCTGCCGTTTAACAGCTGTTCTACCAGATATTTGCGTGCATAATCCGCCGGATAATACGTCATTTTCGCCTTCCGGAGTCCCTCTAAGCCCATATCGTCCTCGCGGTTGACCCACTCAGCCTCAGGAAATTCCTCTATCAGAAACTGTTGGTTGATAAACTGGTACAGACCGTTGATCTCCGGGTTTGCCTTCTCAATATGGATAACCGCCATATGTTCCACCGGATTGTAGCTTCCGATCGTAAATGCCTCCATCTGACCGTCGATATACACGCCGCCCATGTGGATGCTGAATTCTGAACAGTTTTTCAGAATATCGTGAATGCCCTTTACCTCATAATCGAGATGTTCCTCGACCTCCTCGCCCTTCTGCTGTCTCCAGCGGTCCAGAAAAACCCAGACATCGTGGCTGTCCGAACAACACAGACGGCGGTACTCATAGCGCCCCTCATATTCGCGCTTAAATGCGTTGACGCGGTTTTTCTTCTTATGCAGTTTCTTTCCCGCCAGGGAACGCATTGCATCGCCGTTGTAGAGATAATCCCTCGAATCGACCTGCTCTTCCACCAGATATTTGTCCTCCGGCAGATTTAAATATTTCACTGCATACTCATCCGCCAGATTGATAACCAGCGGATATCCCAGTTCTTCATTAAAATACTCCTCAATCGCCGCAAACGCCCCCGGCAGGTCTTCCTCCCGGCACAGCGGCATCGCGGAAAAACAACGTCCTTCATTCTCCATCAGCCATAAAAGCGCCTTATTTTCCCAGATTGCATAACGGACATTATAATAATCTTTCCAGACATAGCTCTCCAGAAATACGCTGTCGCACGTCATATTGTGGCGCCTCGCGTAAAACGGAAGCATCTCCTGGATACTGTTAACTTCAATTTTTTTAAACTCTAAACTCATGAAACCTCCTGTGTAAAATCAAAGTGGGTTTTATTTGCCTTCTCATATTATACCATAAATACTAAATTCAGCTATCGCCTTTGGCTCTGCTTCATTAAGTATTTAGGTATGACTCGCACTAAGATCGAAAACACCTCGCTAAGTGCTCATATTATACCACAAATTTCCTACTTAAAAACAAGGATTTTCTTCCCTTGACTCTATAATTATTGTAGACATTATAGTTATTTCTGATAAACTATACTCAGAAAATGATTTCTGCGGCGTTTTCTTTCTGACGGCCGACGGCAGAGTCATCTATTTTTACCAGAAAGACGAGGATTCATTCATGGAAAAGAATCTCACCTCCGGCAGTGTGCTGAAAACAGTTATCTATTTCTCCCTGCCATATTTGTTATCTTATTTTTTGCAGACACTCTACGGCATGGCGGATCTGTTTATTATCGGGCAGTTTGGAGGCGTGGATGAGACGACGGCGGTCTCGGTCGCAGTCAGGTCATGCATATGCTGACGGTTATGATCGTTGGTCTGGCGATGGGCGCAACGGTTCTCATCGGACGCGCGGTCGGCGCGGGTGACCGGAAGCTTGCGGCGCGCGGCATCGGTAACACGATTTCCTTATTTGCAGGTCTGTCCATTCTTCTGACCGGACTTCTGCTGACGACGGTTCACGGCATTATCAGGCTGCTGTCTGTCCCGGAGGAAGCGGTAAACGGCACCGCGGCATATCTGATGATCTGCTTTGCCGGCATCCCGTTCATCACCGCCTACAATATCATCAGCTCTATTTTCCGCGGCATGGGCGACTCCAAAAGTCCGATGTATTTCGTTGCAATCGCCTGTATTATCAATATTGCGCTTGATTACCTTTTAATGGGCGTGTTTTCGCTCGGTCCGTCCGGCGCGGCGCTCGGCACGACCCTGTCACAGATGTGCAGTGTCCTGATCGCCCTGGTCGTAATCATTAAAAAACGGATGTTTCCGGGTTTTCGTCTCCGTGACCTCCATCCACATAAGACTACCATAGCCTCCATCCTGCAGGTCGGAATCCCAGTTGCAGTTCAGGACGGCTTTATACAGGTTTCTTTTCTGGTTATTACCATGTTTGCCAACCAGCGCGGATTAAATGATGCGGCGGCGGTCGGAATCGTTGAAAAGCTGATCGGAATCCTGTTTCTGGTTCCATCCTCGCTTCTCTCCACGGTTTCCGCCCTCTCCGCTCAAAACCTGGGCGCCGGAAAACCTGAGCGTGCCCGTCAGACGCTGCGCTACGCGATCTGCATCACATTTTCTTTCGGGCTGATCATCGCAATTGCCATGCAGTTTGCTGCCGGTGCCGCCGTCTCCCTCTTTACTGATGAGGCAGAGGTTGTCCGGCTCGGAACCCAGTATATGAAGAGCTATGTGCTGGACTGCATGATCGCCGGTATCCATTTCTGCTGCAGCGGTTTCTTCTGCGCCTGCGGACTGTCCGGGCTGTCGTTCCTGCACAACTGCATCTCGATCGTGGTAGCGCGCATCCCGCTGGCATGGCTTGCCTGCCGCTATTTCCCGGAAACACTGTATCCGATGGGACTCGCAGCGCCGATCGGATCTCTCATCTCCGTTGCCATCTGCCTGATTGCATTGCGGTGGATTAGGCGGCATCCGGAAAAGCTGGTTATGAATTTACATCCAGTTGAAACAGAATAAATGCTGCATTCCCATCTGGATCTTAAAACTTCCATCCGCCAGTTCAACAAGCCTCTGACGGAAACAGCGGTCTGGCTTGGAACGGTTGGTGTCGGCATTTCGCTGGAAGCTCCCTCCGTTCCGTGCACAGACAAATGGCAGGAAACTACCTGCATGGTTGTCCGCTTTCGCGGCAGCCATCAGGAAGCTCCTGCCCCCATATAAAACTCTTCTGCAATTTATCTGGGAGCATTCTCTCCCCATCACCGGATTCTACCGTGAGATCACCCGCTTACTTTTCCCGCATCTCCAGCAGTCTCCATGCCTTCTTATTCTGGACTTCCAGCACGGAACCACAATATTCACACTTTTTCAACCCCAGCTTCTGAATCGGTGCACCGCAGTTTGGACAGATAAGCGAAACCGCTGCCCCTGCTGTTTTCGTATCCTCATAGACATATACCAGTTCCGTCTCATAAACCGTCTGAATCAGATTCGAATGCAGTTCTGACTGCATCTCAGGCATTTTCTCATATTCAGTCATTTCCTCATACTCGACCGCCGACTCACACAGAATCCGGCAGAGTCCTTTTTCCTTCTGATAGCGGCTGATGACCGTCCGGTGGATATGTACCTTCTGATACTCTTTTTCCAGTTTTTTTCTCAATTCTGTCTCGATCTGAGCCTTCCACTCGCTCCAGTTAAACTCCGGGAAATCTTTTGCAATCTGCGGCAGGCACAGCCGGTCCATTCCCGCCAGCGAACGCGGTTTGGATGCGTCTGGCTGCGTCAAATCACCTTCCGATAAATGCTTTGCCACATACCGAAGCACCTGTACCTCCGGCGTACTCGCCAGCTGCCGCATTTTCCTCTTTATTTTGCGGTAAATCCACCAGACAAGCGCTGCCGCAATCAAAATGCCAATGATCCACCCTATCGTTTCTGTCCGCACCGCTGCCTCTCTTTCTATGTTATTGCACACACGTGACCAGTAACTTTTCTTTATCTCTATTCACACGCATGGCATACCACAAGCTGATTTTGCCGCTCCCCCTTATTCCAGAACGGCAAAATCCGTGCATGATACTTAAACCTGATACTCCTTATTCCGCCTTGCTCGCAGCCTTGTCGCTCATCGCCTTTGAATTTACCATGATCCGCAGATGGGACCCTTCGCCGCATTTGCCCTTCTCATCGTTTACTTCAATATCAAACCACATTTTCCGGCGCTCAATGCTGCGGAGTTTTGCAGTCGCTGTTACCTTCATTCCCACCGGCGTCGGCGCCAGATGGCGGCAGTGAATCTCCGCTCCGACCGTCGTCTGTCCTTCCTCCAGATACGATTTCGCCAGTTCCAGCGCTGCCGCCTCCATCAGGGCCACCATATTCGGAGTAGACAAAATTTGGGAACCTGCGCTTCCGATTCGCTTTGCCGTCATCTCATCCGTTACTTCCCAGGTCAGGCTGTATTCCTGTAATTTTTCTGCCATTTTCGCTTCCTCCATATTATAAAATAATTTTGTCGCGGCTATGTTAAAATGCCGTTTCTTGAATGATTCTATTATAGCAGAAGATGCGAAAATCCGATAGCGCCATCTTACTTCACAGCGAATCAAACAGTTGAAATCCCGAAAATCCTTGTAAAATACGGCTTTTCAGGCATAAAAAAAGGAACCATCTTTCGATGATTCCTCAGAGGCGACAACCAGATTTGAACTGGTGATCAGGGTGTTGCAGACCCACGCCTTACCACTTGGCTATGTCGCCATAAATGACCCCAACGAGATTCGAACTCGTGTTACCGCCGTGAAAGGGCGATGTCTTAACCGCTTGACCATGGGGCCAGATATTAAATTAAAACTCCCCGAGTAGGACTCGAACCTACGACAGCGCGGTTAACAGCCGCGTGCTCTACCGACTGAGCTATCGAGGAATAAAAGGTATATACCTTCAAACTGCACACTGAATTTCTTCTACTCTCTATCTTTCATCCTTTTAGGAAATAACTTCCTCTTACCTATCCTTAACCATAACCTTTTGGTTAAGCCCTCGACCGATTAGTAACAGTCAGCTTCACGTATTACTACGCTTCCACCTCTGCCCTATCTACCTCGTCGTCTTCAAGGGGTCTTACTACTTGCGTATGGGATATCTCATCTTGAGGGGGGCTTCACGCTTAGATGCCTTCAGCGTTTAT
>NZ_QUGD01000040.1:0-8323 GCF_003478795.1 Clostridium sp. AF21-20LB
TAAAAAATTCTTTTTTTTATTCTGGTATTCACAATTGTTTGCTTGTACTCCGGCTTTTTCTCCTCCTTTATAACCATTCCTGTATTAAAGCCTCGATTAACCGCGTCAAATTAAAAAATTCTTTTTTTTATTCTGGTATTCACAATTGTTTGCTTGTACTCCGGCTTTTTCTCCTCCTTTATAACCATTCCTGTATTAAAGCCTCGATTAACCGCGTCAATAAAATACACGTCATTTGTAACCCCATAGTTTTCTATTATCATTTTTAATAACAGTGACTTACCGCTAGAATTATCTCCAATTATTACATTATCCCTATACTTCAATCTTTTCCGTTGCAATATCTCCACTAATTCATTCAGAGAGTCCATTCCATACTTCATATACTGCCCTCCATCTTCCATTCATTTTTTTTTATATTTACAGTCCTCTGCCCACTATTATTCTTATATCCGTTTGAGTTTTGAACTTGTTCAATTACTTTTTTTGAAATCACTTTTTTTATTCCCAACTTCTCAAATACAATATAAAACCCTTCCATCAAAGCTACTTTTGATGACAAAACCCCGTTAATATCGAACAACTCCACAAATCTTTCTAAGCTATTTTTGTATTCACTAATTTCTGCTTTTGTAAAACTAATGGCTTCTTTTGAGAATCTATCCAGCATTTCAGCATATGAACTATAATATCCTCTTATCTCAAATTGAGGTATACTGTTTTTATTTTTTTCTAAATTTACTTTCTTTTTTAACGCGCATAACCGAAGAAGTGTTTCAAAATCTCGATCTTTTGCATGCTCTCTTCCCCACAACTTTCTCCATTTTAAATTTTTTTTTATTAAACTCATGTAACATATCATAGAATTCGCACATATAAATTCCATTTCGTTGCTCCTGTCTGGATAAAATTGACCCATTTTTGTTCAAATTGGCAAATATTGCTTGCAAGACTTCTTCTCTCCTATCCTCCCGTCCTATTTTTATTTCAATAACAGTAATTGTCGTATAATCCACCTTTCTTTTAATTTCTATCGGCAAAGATGCATAATCTACGTTAACCTCCTGCCCATTAGAATCTTTTAAATTAACATGAAGTTTTTCCACTTGAAACTGATTTATCAGTGCATCTGCGAAAGTTCCTTCATTGACCTCTATTTCTGAAAAATTTATAGCACTTTCTTTTTTTCTGTTTAAAAAATACCCTATATAATAAAAAAAACAAACTCATTACTCTTTGTTGTCCATCCAAAATTTCCAACTGATTATTCGCATTCCTACATGTATAAATTGGCGGGATAGGTAATCCTCGTAATAGTGATTCAACTAAACTTACTACCTGTTCTCTATTCCAACGATATTTTCTTTGATATTTCGGAATAATATACATATTATCATTTACACTTTCAACCAATGTTTAAATCCTATATCCGACTTATACTGCTGAACCGTTACTCCATTGAGATAATCCATTAATTTATTGTCCATCTTATCTTCCTCCAGTATACTTAGCTACACCTATTTCTATACATTATGTCTCTATTATAATTGTTAGATTCTTTCATAGCAAGTCTACACGTAAATTATTCTTAACTTAATCAGCTACTCTTTCCATTCTACTTTCACCCTTCCATCGTCATACACATATATTCCCTTTACGTACTTCTTCAATACATTCCTAGTCAATTTTCTATCCCCCAGCATTCTTCCCTCTCTTCTCTTGAAAGATTCTTCCTCATCTCAACCTTCTCTTCTCCACATATTAACTTTTCTAATTCTTGTTCTTGCGCTTCTAATCTTCCTTTTTCTTCCTCTAACCTTTCTCTAGCCTTCAAAAACTCCTCCCTCTCCATCTCTCCTTCCCGATATCTCTCATAATTTCTCCGATTTTCCTCTTTTATCTCCTCCCGCCTCTTTTCACATTTCTTTTTTTCCGCCTGATACCCTTCTATCTTCTCTTCACTCTGCCGTTTTACTCTCTCCCACATCTCTTCCTGACTAATCTCCCGCCGCAGATGCTCCTTTATCTCTCTCAACACAATTTGCTCCAGCATCCTGTCATCCGCTTTCCCCGCAAAGCACCCCGTATCTTCCTTCCCCTGACTATACGCGCAACTATAAAGCACATGCCCGTGCAGTCTCTTGCTTCCCGTCAGGCTTCTCCGGCAATTTCCGCATTTCACATAACCGCTCAGTAAGGTTGTTTCTTTATCAAATTTACTTTTCTTCGTGTGACGAATTTGGAGAGCCTGCGCTTTTTCAAAGGTTTCCCTGGATATGACAGGTTCGTGATGACCCTCTATCACCTTCCATGCACTTTTGGGTACAGGTATTTCTTTTCCGGTTCCCGGGTCTGGGATTTTGGTTTTTCCGTAGACCATGCAGCCTATATAGTTCTTGTCGTTCAGGATTTTTCGTATCATGTCGCTCGTCCACTGTAAGCCTCTTGTGGATGCTTTTTTATTATCTGACTTCTGGCGTTTGCTCATGGATTGGAGTGGTGTAAGTATGCCTTCTTCATTAAACAGGCGGCATATTTCTGTCTTGGAATAGCGCTGATTGGTCAATTCAAAGACTCTGCGTATCACTTCTACCTCATCTTCCACAATCAGTAATTCTTTTCGATTCTCCGGATTGATTCGATACCCATAAGGAGCAGAACCGCAGCAATACTCTCCTCTGCCTCTTTTAGTGTTCACCGCAGCTTTTACCTTAGCAGACTGGTCTTTGACATAAAAATCAGCAACCAGCCCTTTAAACTGCACTTCCAAATCTGATCCTTTTCCCTGATAATCCTTGGAATCATAATGATCTGAAATAGAAATGAATCGTACCCCCAGAAACGGGAAAATCTGCTCCAGGTAGGTTCCCATTTCAATATAGTTTCTGGCAAAGCGTGAAAAATCCTTTACTATTATGCACTGAACCTGGTTATTCCGAGCCAGCTCCAGCACCTGCCTGATGGCCGGGCGTTCCATCGTGGCTCCGGAATATCCATCATCGTAAAATTCCCGAAATGGCATAGTGGCCAGCTCCGGACTATGGGAAATATAATCTTTCACCAATTTTCGCTGGTTGATGATACTGTTACTCTCTCTCTGGGAATCATCCTCCATGGAAAGGCGGTAATATCCAATAACAAATTTTTGCTCGCTCATACGCCAACGCCTCCCTTGAATCGAAAATGAATTTCTAACCTTTTATCATCATACACATAGATTTTTTCAATCAACGCCTCGGCAAGTTCCGCATTGATTTTCGATGTACCTTTTAAATCTAACAGGCTTTTCAAAAATCGCGTTTCTTCCTTCTGCCGCTTCTGCATCTCTATCCTTCTTTGCTCTAAAGCTTTCTTTCTCTCATCACAAAATACTTTCCAATCATTGCGCTCTACTCTCATCGCCATATATGCTTCTCTGGATAAGTTTCCATCCTTATACTGCATAAATGCCTCTGCGAATTTTTCGGCCTGTCGCTCTGCTTCGACATTCATTCTCTTTATCTCATTTTCAATCTGCACAATTTTCGCTTGAAAAGCTGTTTTGCTCATGGCAACCATATTCTTTTTCTGTAATCCCGATAGTTGAAACTGCCTGTTCAATTCTGCATGAACAATGCTCTGTATCTTATCTTCGGAAACGCTTTTATAGTTGCACTTTCTTTCGTCCTGATACCGTGACGCACCGCAGAAATAGAAAACACTGCCATTCGACCTGCTTGTACTCATTTTCCGTCCGCATTCTCCACAATAAAATACATTGTAAAAGGCTCTTTCATCTTTTTTCCAGCCAACTACAGTTCTTGCTTCCTGACCTGCCTTTAACCTTTCCTGCGCCTTTTCAAATAATTCCCGACTGATAATGGGAGCATGTGCAGCAGGCGTAATAATCCATTCCCTTTCATCCAGTACCTCGCATCCCTTTTCACCTTTTTGAAATCTGGATTCATATTTTCGCTGAACCAGATCTCCATAGTAATTATTCCGATTTAACACTGCCCGTATAGAGGAATTCCCCCACTGGTGCAGCTTTTCACCTTCTTGGCAATATACATGATGATACTGGTCATAATCAGAAATCCGATGCACCCCCTCTTTATACAATTCATCAATGATATGCTGAATCTTCTTACCTGCTGCATATTCTTCAAAAATTCTCTGAACAATCTTCGCCGCTTCCGGTTCTATGAGCAGTGTGTACTTTCCATCCACTTTCTTACAACGATACCCGTACGGAGCTTTGCTCCCAACGTACTCTCCGTTTTTCTGCACAATACGTTTGGCCGCCCGCTCCTTTGCCGAAATATCTTTTGCGTAGGCATCATTTACCAGATTTTTAATATTCATGGTCAGATCCTGATTTTCTGAATCTGGTGCAAATGAATCATACTGATCGCATACGGAAATAAAGCGCACTTTCATAAACGGCAGTATTTTTTCCAGATAATTTCCTGTTTCGATATAGTTTCTCCCAAATCTAGAAAAGTCCTTTACCAGAATGCAATTTACTTTTCTTTCCCTGATGTCCTTCATCATCCGCTCAAAGCCCGGTCTTTCAAAATTTGTCCCAGTTTTCCCAATGTCCGAATAAATATCATACAGAGCCAGTTCATATTCTTTGTCCGCTTTTGCATTATGGGTCTGAATAAATTCCTTTATCAAAGCCACCTGTGTTTCAATGGATTCCACCTTTTTTTCATTCTTATCTACTGATAATCTGGCGTAGATCGCCGCCCTGTATACTGGAATTTGTGCCGATTTCCTCTCTACTAATTTCTTATACCTTTGCGCTGTCCTTCCCATTTATCCCACCTCTTTTCCGCATTCTGTCTGCTGTATTTCATAAAATTGTTTTATGATTTTCAGCTTTTCGATCATGTCTTCATAGCGGAGATGGATTTCCAACCGCTTGTTTTCATAAATATAGATTTTATCTACTGTTAATGCCAGCAGGATTCGATCTAGCTCTTTGATTTCCAGTGATTTTTTCCAATCTTCCAACTGAATGGCTGCAGACACTCCATTTTCAAACATCTGCTTTACCAGTTCTTTTTGCTTCTCGATCCTCCCGTTCAGCTCTTCACACTTTTTTCCATAGCTTTCCCGAAATTCATCAAACTCCTCTCTGCTAAGCAATCCGTCTTTTAAATCATCATAGAGCGACGCCCTCAATCCGTAATATCTACTGTATTCCGACTGCAATTTAGCTATCTGCGCATCATAACGAACGACCTGCTCATAATCTATTTTCATTTTCTGAAGTTCATCCATTATCCTTTCATAATCCGCAAAAAGTGCCGTATACGTCTGAATTTCTTTCAGCACGATTTTCTTTAACACTTCTTCTGAAACACTATGCCTAGTACAAGCTCCGCCCTTGTTCTTGCTCTGGCAGATATAAAATGCTTTTTCTCTGTCCTTATACCGATTTACTCTACGTATCATCGGCGTCCCGCAGTCTCCACAAAAGACAAAGCCGGAGAAAAAACTCGCATGCTCTGCTGTTTTCGACGCTCTTCCGTCATATTGCAATAGCTTCTGTACCACTTCAAACTCGCTCTGTTTTATAATGGCCGGATGTGTATCTTTCACTCTGACCCACTCTGTCTCTGGTTTATTCAATCGTTTCTTTACTTTATAACTGATTCGTTCCTGTCTACCCTGTACCAGATTTCCGATATAAACCTCATTGGTCAGGATACGTTTAATCTGAACTGCAGACCATTTCGGCGTATCTGTCCCCCTAAAGCCAGAATTATAATTTTCTCCGTTCGCCTTTTTATACGCCTTGGGTGACAGAACCTGCCGTTCATTCAATTTTTCCGCTATGGCTCCGAGGCTGAAGCCTTCCATTTTCCAGGCAAATATTTTTCTTACAACATCTGCTGCCTCAGCGTCCACCACAAGACGATTTTTATTTTCTGAATCCTTGCGATACCCATAGGGCGCAAAGGCTCCGATAAACTCTCCTTTTTCCCGTTTGATTTTCTGATGACTGCGTACCTTGCCGGAAATATCTCTGCAATAGCTTTCATTTAAAAAATTTTTCACCGGAACTACAAAAGATTTTTCCGAAAAATCCGCTGTATTGCTGTCAAATTGATCGGTAACAGATATAAAGCGCACGTTTAAAGCCGGGTAGATTTTCTCAATCCAACGCCCGGCTTCTATATACTCTCTTCCGAATCTGGATAAGTCTTTCACGATCACACAATTTACTTTTCCAGACTCTATGTCTTTTGTCATTCGTTTGAACTCAGGCCTGTCAAAATTTCCACCCGAGTATCCGTCATCCACATATATATCAAAGATCTGGATATCCGGCTGGCTTTTTACAAAGCTCCGAAGTAGCTCTCTTTGATTTGCAATGCTGTCGCTCTCTATCTTTGCACCCCCGTCCTCTATATCATCTCTGGATAGGCGAAGATACAGCGCCGCATCGTACATATCTGGCATATTCGTTTGTAACTGTTCCATTCTACATTGCTCCTAACCTGCGTATTCATGGAAGTGAAGTCAGAAGCCATGTATCATGTTCATTTTCCCTGACTTCAGGTTAACATAAAACCTATATCTTTGCAAGGCATTTTAATATATCAGCTTCGTTCTTTTTCTAAGATAATCCAGAATCGCTTCTGTAGCATCTATTTCTCCAGTCAATCTGACAATCACTGCATATCCTTCATTCATGTGAGCGTATGGAGAAACACCGGACTTTTCCACGAAAGCTCCCACTTTTTCTGCAATTATTTTTTGTGTATCCGGAAGCAGTTCTTCGATTTTCTTTAGCTGCTCAAGATCTACTGTCAGCTCTGCCTCTGGTCGATTGTCCATGATGCTCACCTCATTCCCAGCATATTCTCTGCCCAAGTCGTCCTATGCCTGTTTCATTTTCGCTTTTCATACCTTGCTGATTACAAGGTCAGTATAGATTCTTATGGTTAAAAATTTTATGCTGTAAACCACGCAGTTTTGCGTGTCATTCGCATCATTGAATTTTCGTGAAAATGAGGGGTCTGCGGCCAGATACGCATTTATGACGTCACCGTCAAAATGCCTCTGGTCAGGGGAAAGGCCCCTGAAACCCCTAATAATGTGAAATGACGGCAGATTTTGCCGTCACTTTTGATATATGACGGCATTTTTTGCCGCCACTTTTTGGATTTGACGACACTTTTTGCCGTCACAATTTTCTGCTTTTTGTGAATGACGGCATTTTCTGCCGTCACTTTTTTGAATTTGACGGCAGGTTTTGACGGCATTTTTGAAGAGTGCCGTCACTTTTTGCCGTCATATTCCAATTTTCTCCATAAAGAAAGCCGCAGCGGAATTTTACACTGCGACTTTTCTTATATTCAAAATTAGTTTTCTATACTTACTTATTTTCCTTATAAGTTTTTTATGTATCTACACTTGGGATAATTTGAACACCCCAAAAATCGTTCTCCTTTCCGTTCCCCTTTATTAGCAATTCGGATTACAAGTGTACCTCCGCAACGTGGGCATCGCATCACCGCTGTATTTGCCGTAGCCGTCTGATGTTTCTGTTGAACATTTGCTATATGTGTTAATTTTTGTGCTTCACTTACTTGAGTGAACGGATACAACTTTTCATATAACCTATCAACCTCTTTTTGCTCTAGTTGTTTTCCAACACGCACAACATTACTTTGAACAGCAGTAAGAATATTATATCGGTTAATAACAAAATGATTCCCGCTAGTCAACGTAATTTCCTTTAAAGTACACCGATCACTAAATACAATGTATGAATAAAATGGTAATTGAGACTCAGCACCAAAGAACTGCTGAAGCCATTTTAAGTGTACTTTGTTTTGAATAATCGGATTGAAAAACTTCGTTTTCTGCGATTTTCCTTTTCCAACAGGTAACGTCTGTGTCCAATATTGTTGTGTTTCTGTTCCAAAAATCCATCCACTGTAATTCTTTGACTCAAATACATAAATACCTGTTTCATGTAAAAGAATAACATCTATTTCTGTAGTCTCTCCGTTCTCTTTTGGCAGATAAACATTAAATAAAAATCTCTTATATCCTTCAAGTGTTTTCAAATATTTGTATGTAATAAAATTCTCCTAAACGCCCTTTATCAAACCGAACACTTCCATATGGAATTTTCGTTTGGAGATAATATTCTGTTTTCTCATATTGCTTTTTCTTTATGAAGTAAATCGAAAAGCAATAATTATCGCAAGTATATTTGTATGTAATAAAATTCTCCTAAACGCCCTTTATCAAACCGAACACTTCCATATGGAATTTTCGTTTGGAGATAATATTCTGTTTTCTCATATTGCTTTTTCTT
>NZ_QUGD01000041.1:0-8179 GCF_003478795.1 Clostridium sp. AF21-20LB
TTTGGGTTCCTTTACCTTATCCAGCGGTTTTGCGTCCAGCTCCGGGGGCGTGGGTTGGATGGGCGTGTTGTTGGGTACGCCGTCAATCATGTTGCAGTTCTGCTCCGTGGAGAGCTCGGCGGTTTTCAGATAGTTGTCTTTTTCGTGCATGGCGATCCTCCTTTATCGTTCCTCATGGTTTTTATGGCTCCGCTTCTGGCCGGGCTCCTTCGGGGGTTCCTGCCCTCTGGTTCCTTCTTTGAGCCGGGCGGTAATGGATGAGCGCACCCGGTCAGGATTGCCCGGTGCTGGTTTCAGTTCATAATCCTCCATTTGCTTTTCGGTCAGCGGCTTTGTGTAGGTCAGTTCGCCCCATGCCATCAGCCTGCCGTCTGCCACAGGACGCCGCCTGTCATCGTCGTAGTTGACAATGGAAAGAGGCTGGTTATCCGGCGGCTTCGGGTAAGTTCCTATGTCCACGGGCCGCTGGGTGGAATAATAGCGGTAAACGCCTTCCGGTCCCAGCTCGGTATGCTTGACCGCCGCATGGTAAAGCTGCTGATAATCGTCCACCCGGCGGTCAAAATCCCGCTGCGCCCATGCCTGGCTGTTTCCATAGCGGCCCCAGTAGTAATCCCGATGGCCGTTTTCCCCCTCGGTAAACTGCCAGGTCACAAAGGGGCTCGGCGCTCCCGGATTATGCCCAAGCGCAAAGCCGTGTCCAGTTTCAAAGGTGGCAGCTTTCAAAATCACATATCCTTGTACTGTCTCCAAGAGATCCCTCCTTTCTGTGCCTCGGGCCAACATGACCCGAAGTGCTGGATGTTACGAAATAAGAGGGCAGACCGGGGAGGAATGTAATAAGATATTCCCACCCCGGAAACACCCTCAAAAAAGCCCGGAATGTCAAGCCTTTGGAGGCGGCAAATCGTAACAGCCGCCCGGCCTTTTCTCCCGCATTTTCCTCATGCGTTCCCGGCTTTTCCGGCGGTTCCCTTCGGCCTTGCAGGCGTCGGAACAGTAGCTTGACGCCCCTCGGGCAAAAACGCCTTTCCGCAGACCGCACAGGCCCGCAGCTCCGGGGAGATGCCTTCCGTTGTCAGCGACGCTTGAAGCTCCGGGTTAAGAGGCAGGACAGCCTCACGGAAATAACGGCAGTACGCCCCTGTCCAGCACTTGTGCAGCATATAGCAGGCACAGTCAAGAGGAAGGCACAGGCCGCTTTCCCGGTCATAGTTGGCGCACATCCCCGTGACCAGAGTGCGGATTTTCTTCTTCTCGTCACGGGTCAGCTCCCGGGCGTCCATTTATGACTTCGGGCCACGATGGCCCGAAGGGCGGGGCTCCACGATCAGCGCCCGGAACTTCTTCCGGCACTGTTTTTTCTTTCCTTTGCACTCCTTGTAGTAACGGCATCCCTTACAAGGATCGTCATTGTCCCAGCCGGGGTGCGGTACTTCCTTCATCATTCGTTCAAAAGGGCTGCTTGTAAAATTCATTCTCATTCCTCCGTATCTTCCTCCCACGGCGGGGTATCTTCGTCCTCGGGTTCCTCTGCGATCTCCTCCAGCTCCCCGTCCTCATATTCGCAGTAATCATCCTCCAAATCCGGGGCCTCATGCTTCGGCTTGTAAATCTTGAAATAGTAACCAATCCCACCGCCGGCCAGCACCACCGCACCGATCAGGAGCAGAGAGAGAAGGGGGCTGTCCTTTTTCTCCGGCTCGGGTTCCGGTACTTCCTCCACAGGTTCGGTGGGCTTTGGCTCTGGCTCCGGGGTCACTTCTTGGGGCGGTTCCTTACCCTGTTCGGCAAGAGGCAGAAGGTCGTCTGTGGTAACGGTATTGAGGAAATAGACGTTCTCGCTGGTTTTCTGTTTGTCGATCACCAGATAAAACACGCTCTCGTCTGCGGTGGTGATGGTGTAGAACTCTTTACCGTCCTCGTCGGTGGCGTTGTCCACCACGGTTCCCGTCCCGTCCGGGGTAAAGGGGTTCTGGGTTTCCGGCTCCGCTTCGGTTTCCACCGGGGCGGGAGCTGTCTCCGGCTGCGGCTCGCTGCTCTGGGCGTAGGCCGGGACCGTAAAGATCAGGCAACACAAAAGGCTGGCAGCCATCGCCGCCAGCCTGCGGTATTTAGTTTTCTTCATGGGCTGTGTCCTCCTTTTCGGGTGCCTCCGGCTTCGGGTCAGTATGGCCCGAAGCGGTAAGGCTGTTTTTGGGGTCATTCAAAAAAGCCATAAGCTGGGCGGGGGTCAGTTTGAGCGAGCGCACCGCCTGCACGATCTGGCTGTTTTCTTCCTCCTGTTTCTGCTTTTCCAGCTCCCGGATTTTGGCCTGCCACTCGGCTGCCTTCTCCCGGGCTTTTTCCAGTTCCTTATCGAGCTTGTCGATCTTGTTCATGCAAGGACTCCTTTCCTCTGGCTCACAAACGCCCGAAGGCATAGAAATGTGTCTGCCAGTAGCTTGAATTGATGTTTGCGTATTGGATGGGCGAACCACAATGAAGCATCATCCCGTCGCCCACATAAATCCCCACATGGGACACAGGGCCGGGGCTGTCATAGGTTCCCGTGAAAAAGATAATGTCGCCGGGCTTTGCCTCGGAGGGAGAAATGATAGCGCACTGGTTGTAAATGCCCTGCGCCGTGGTACGGGGCAGGTTGTGGACGCCGCTGGCCGTGTACACCCAGCAGACAAAGCCCGAACAGTCAAAGGAGGTGGACGGGCTGGAGCCGCCCCACACATAGGGCCAGCCGATATACTTTGTGGCTTCTTCCATGAGCGCCGCAAAAGCCGGGTCATCCAGCGCCTCGCCGGGTATCTCATAGCTGGGGCCGGTATCTTCGCCGCCGTTGTAAATCCCTTCCCACAGATAGGGCTTGTTGCCTTTGAGCTGCTGCATAACGGTGTAGATTTCCCGCTGCTGTTCGTTAAGCCTCGGCAGGATCACGGCAGGCAGCGTCTTGTTTGTGAGGGTCACATTTAAGATGTAATACTCATAGGGGACTTCCTCGGTGGTGGTTTCCCCTGTCTCCGGGTCGGTGCTGGTTTCGGTGCGGTAGCGTATCTCGACTTCCTCCGTCAAGGTCAGTTCATACTGTGCCTCAAAGATCTCCCGCAGCTCGTCCTGCACCTGTTCCCGGAAATACACATGGTACTTTGCCGAGAGATAGGACGCCAGCTCATAGGGGTTATGGCCGATCTCGTCCACGGAATAGCGGTACTCGTCATAGCCGGGATGGGTGCTTTCGATGTTTGCCACCGTCTGCGCCAGCTCGTTTTCCAGCGCCGTGTAGTCCTCGTCTACGCCCAGCAGGTCCGTATCCTCCGAGGCGTAGGAGGTGCCGGATAACGCATTGGCAAGGCCGCTGCCAAGCGTGGGGAAGATGGAGCTTACCGCCGACACAAGAAAACAGAGCAGCAACAGCAGGAGCAGGACCAGCACCGCCACGGGATGACGGGTCACAAACTGCGCCGCCCGCCGGGTCGCAGTTCCCGAAGCGGCAGCGGTTTTCTTTGCGGCCTTTGCGCCCTGTTTTGCAGCCGCCTTTGCTTCTTTGGAATACCGGCGTTTCAGTTTCCATTTCTGCTGCACACGGGAAAGCGGATTGCTGGCAAGCTCCGGGTGCTCGGAGGCCATCTTCTGAAAATCCATATTGGCCCGGGCTTTTATGTCCTTCCGTTCCCACTTTGCCACCTTCCGGGCCGGGTGTTCCTGCCAGCGGCGTTTGGCATACCGGGTCAGTTTCCGGGCTCCGGCCTCGGCCACAAGTTCCGACTTATGGGCTCCTTCCACACCCACATTTTCATGCTCGACTTCGTGGATCTTGTTGTGGACATAGAACCATGCTTCTGTACGGGCTCCCCGGACTGCCTTTTTTGCAAGCCCCGGCGGTTTCTTCGCTGCCCGTTTTGCCTCGGTCTTGTCCAGTTTCTCCCGAGCCTTTCCCAGCTTTTTCCCGGCGTGTTCCGCTTTTGCCTGTGCTTTCTGGTACTTGTCCTTTTTGCTCCCGGCATTCTCTGCGGAGCCTCCGGCTCCTGTGCCTTGCTGGTATCCTGCGGCCCGCCCGCTTCATCCTCCTGCCTCATGCGGTCAGAGGGACGGCTTTTGCGGCTGTCCTCTTGAAACTTGCCGCTTTTGGACTTCGGGCCATCGTGGCCCGAAGGGCTGTCCTGCCCGGTATCCTCGTCCTCAAACCGCAGGCGTCGGGATGGTGCAGGGGAAGGCCCTTCCCGTTCCGCCGGTCCGGGGCGATTGCCCCCGGTATCCTCCGTCGGCCCCGGCCTTTGAAAACTCCGTTTGTCCGGTTTCTTTCCGATGATGTATCCCTCCTTTCCAAACCTCGGGCCAGCATGGCCCGAAGTGTGTTATGCCCGGTTCATTTCCTGTTTTTTGTCCTCCGGGCGGGTGGTCATAATGGCGTACAGCTCGGTGTTCTGCGGGAAGCGGTCAACAAACGGGATGGTGGTGTTCCCGAAGAACAGCAGCCCTTCGCCGGAATTGGTATGGGTCACATAGGAAAGCTGGTGGGGGCTGATCCCAAGCTGTTTGGCTAAAATCTGCCGGTCCCCCTGTGCCTGCGAGAGCAGCACAAGGAAGTCCGAGTTTTCAAAGATGTTCTCGATCTCCGGGCTTGCCAGAAAATCCTTTACGTTCTGCGTTAAAGCACTCGGAACGCACCCTTTTTTCCGCAGCATTTTCCAGATCGCTACACAATAGCTTGCCGTCAGACGGTCACGGAGCAGCACATGAAATTCGTCAAAGTAGCACCATGTAGCGATACCGCGGAGGAAATTCATGGACACCTGCGAGTTTACCAAGTCCTGCATAATGAGCATGGCAATCGTCCGAAGCCCGGCTCCCAGCTTTTTTAAGTCAAGGCATACCAGACGGCGGTTTAAGTCCACGTTGGTTTCATGGTTGAACACGTTAAGGGAACCGGACACATAGATTTCAAGAGCCGTCGCCAGCCGCACCGCCTCGCCCTCCGGCTGGGAACAGAGCAGGTCATACAGGGTTTGGAGGGTCGGCATTTTGCTTGTTTCCGGGTCCTGCAAGTGTTCCCGGTACATCTGGCGCACACAGCGGTCAATGACGGTACGCTCCACCGGCTGCAAGCCGTCCTTGCCGCCAACGATCAGCTCCATCAGCGACAGGATAAAGTCGGCTTTCAGCGCCATCGGGTTTTCCTCGTCGAAGCTCAAATCAATGTCCATCGGATTGATGTGGTGGGGGCTGTCCGGGGCGATCTCGATGACCTGTCCGCCCAGCCGCCTGATAAGGGGCGAATATTCGCCCATCGGGTCCACCACGATAATGCGGTCTTTTGTGGCAAGGAACACATTCACAAGCTCCCGCTTTGCGGCAAAGGATTTGCCGGAGCCAGGCACGCCGAGGAACAGGCCGTTGGGGTTTTTGAGCTTTTTCCGGTTCGCCATGATGACGTTATGGGAAAGTGCGTTGAGCCCGTAATAGACGCTTCGCCATCCATGCGGAGCTCCTGCGTCATAAAGGGAACGAAAATGGCCGTGGAGCTGGTCGTCATGCCGCGCTTGATCTCAATGCCGTTATGGCCCAGCGGAAGGCTGGAAAGAAAACCGTCCTCCTGCTGGAAGTCCAGCCGCTTCAAGGTGCAGTTGTATTTCTGGACGATACCGGACACCGTGAACAGGTCATTGTCCAGCTCCCGGCGGGTCGGAGCCATGTTTACCACAAGGAAGGTCAGCAGGAACATTCTTTCATTCCGGCTCTGTAAATCTTCCAGAAGGGTCTTTGCGTCGTTGCTGTATGTTACGAGGTCGGGCGGAAGTATGTCCATGTCGTACCCTGACCGGGCTGCCTTCTTTTGTTCCTCCACCTTCATCTTGTCAATGTCGGAGACTTTGGCCTTGATGGATTTTACGGCGGCGGCCTGATCAACGGTCTGGATATGGAGGGTGATGGTCATTTCCGCATCCATTTCCAAAAGCTCCGCCAGCAGCTTGTCCGAGAGCTCCGAGGCCAAAATCTGCAAGTAGGAGGCAGCGCCCCAAGTCGTCCCCACCCGGAACAGTCGGCTGAAACGAAAATCGAAACTGTCCGGGGCGATAAAGTCTTTGGTGGAAAGCCCGGTTTTGGGGATCATATCCCATGAAAACCGGAAGGGGGAGCCGCTGCCGGGGTGGAGCTGCCCGTGAAGAAGCTCCAGCCGTTCCAGCCCTGAAAGGGAGCGGCACTTGACGCCCAGCTTTTTGAAGTTCCCGCAAATGTCCGCCTCTACACGTTCCAGCCTTGCCCTGGCGGTGGAAAGGTCGTCCACGTTCACGCCGAAGGTCAGGAGCTTTGTGCGGACAATGCCGTTGTTGCTTTTGGCGATCTGGTTTTCCAGCATTTCCACATACTCACACCGGACGCTGTTGTAATCGTCATCCTGCATGGGGATGTTCACGCTGTACCGGCTGCCCGGGCGGCTTCGGTGGTTGAGGAAGGAAAGCTGGAACGGAAGGCTGCTGTCAAAGTAGTTGAGGCAGGCGCTCCACCCGTCAAAGATGGCCGCCTGATCTTCGGACTGTGCGAGCTGGTAGTTGATGTCCTCGTATTCAATGGTTTTGGTGTAATAGCGGTCCGTTACCCGGCACACCCCATCCCGGTACATTTCCCGGTAAGGGAGGGTCTGCTGGGCGGTGGTGGGAATGTTCTTTCCCTTTGTGAACAGGCCGGTAAGGCCCTGCTTTTCAGGCTTTCTGCCTGCGGGCTTTCCGGCCCTTCTGCTGTTTTGCAATCGGCTGCGCCTCCTTTCTGGCGCTAAGCAGCGCATAGAAGTTTTCGGTTTTGTAAGGCCGCACCCGGGGATAGAGGAACCGGGTGCGGATGATGTTTTTCAGCACTTTTTCCAATGGCAGGCCGTCCCGCTCATACATAGCCAGAAAGAAGAACGGGAGCATGAGGCCGATCATTAGGAACATGGCGGCGCTGTTCCCGATACTGTCACGGGAAAGCAGGTAGGCCGGGAGCCCCACCGCCGCTGCGCCGGAAAAACAAACAAGCTGGCGCTTCGTCAGATTGAAGGCCAGCTTTGTCTTAATTTTGGAAAGGTCTTTTGGTACTGGCACATAGGCCATTTGGGTACACCTCCTTTACTGCTTCGGGCCAGCATGGCCCGAGGTCATCTTGCGGCCTCTTTGGCCGGGGCTGTACTGCGGGCGGCTTCGGCGGCCTTACGTCCGCTCTGCCTTGCCCGCCAGTATTCGGGATTATACTGCCGGATGGACTGGTTGAGGTTTTCTTCAAACTGCCCTTTGTCCTTAATGCGGTCAGGTATGTTCCACAGCTTTTTGTCCAACAGTTCCCGGAGCACCACACTTTCCTGCGCGTCCTCCTCATAGCAGATATAGCCCTTATCCTTGAAGCCGCACTTTTTCGCTGCTGGGGAGAGGACGGCGGCTACCTCGTTTGCCACCATCGTTCCGCCGTGGCTGGCGGTAGATACCAGAAACACCCCTGGACAGAGGGTTTCACAGCTCTGCACATCACCCCACGGGGAACTTTTCGGCGCATGGAACATTCCGCCCGTCCGGCTCCGGTCCGCCTGCATGAGCGCCGCCTTTTCCAATATGGCGCGAAGTTCCGGGGAAAAGTAGGCGTATTCCCGCAGGACACGGGCGGCCTCCCCGCCGCAGGCGTTCATCAACAGGGTATAGGCATCGCTGTCCGCTTTGGTACAGCGGCCCAGCAGTTTTCCGTCGTAATAGCAGGCCGCGTCATAGCCCGTCCGTTTGCGTGGCATGGTTCCCGCCTCCTTTCTGCTTCGGGCCAGCATGGCCCGAGGTCAACGCTCTGCGCTGCGGCTGGGCTTTTCCTTCGGAGGCCGTTCTGCCTTTGCCTGTTCGGCAGCCGCTTTTCCGGCTTTGAGCTGGTCGCTGATGGATGCACGCCCCACAGAGCCACGCTCCGCCATCTGTTCCAGCTTTGCCTCATAGGCTTGCAGAACAGCGGTGTTGAGCTGTTCTCGGAACTCCTTTGTGACAGGGTAGGCCATATCCCGGTAGCCGCCTTTGCCGTCTGGCTGGCTGGGCATCCCAAGAAAGAGCCCCTTGCTGCCCTGTACGATTTTCAGATTTTCCACCACAAAGCAGTCATTGAATTTCACGCTGGCAAAGCCCATGAGGTTTTTCACAGGTTCGATGACCCGCACGCTTACATCCAGCTTTATAGGGGC
>NZ_QUGD01000042.1:0-7454 GCF_003478795.1 Clostridium sp. AF21-20LB
ACAACTTCTGTATTAGTACTAATTATTTTATGCTTTTTATTAGGATGTAACAGAGAAACACCAAAAGATGAATCTCAACAAAATTATGAAGATGAATCTAATATTTCTAAAACAAATGGAGAAGAACTTGTAAATATAAACAGTGAATTGTTAGGTTCGACTCCTTTTGATATCCAAATCGATAAAACAGCATTGCAGACTAGAAAAGAAACAGAAACAGAAGTTACAATAAAGACAAATTTAACAGACTGGGGTTATACTGTTTCTTCTGAAAAAGGGAAAATATCTGATATAAATAAAAATTCATTCATATATATAGCACCTAAAGATGAGAGGGATGATACTATAAAAATACAATTATCGGACTATGAAAATGGCATATCATATGAATATACAATTCCACTTATTTTTGCGGGAAACAATGAACATTCTTTAGATAAATTCAAGGAAAATCTTTCAAGATTACCTAATAGTTAGTAAAGAGTCGATAGACTAAAGTACCACCATCCTCTTTTATTTCAACTGAATATCCATCCCGCCGCACCGCAGCGGCACATGAAGCAGTAAATCCGAAAAAGATTTGCTGCTTTTTTTGCGTCCATTTTTGGCAAATTTCCAAAAGTTCCGTATTAGACAGTGAAACCAAAAAAGGCTGCCATTTTTTTCAGACAGCGGGCAAAACGCAGCTTCCGAAACGCCTTATTGTCGGGAAAGACCGAGCCGCCGGAAAAGTTCTTGCCGGAAAGTCCGTCCATTCTGCTCTTTTGTGGTTTGTAGGGAGTAAGGGAAAAACGCCAGCCCGCAGCCTTTTATAAAAAAAGCTGGTTATAGATTTTCTGAAAAAGTGGCAGTAGCAAGTGAACGGCAGGCCGGCAGTTTCTTAGAGCAAGATTCTACCGAGGTGCCAAAATTCGCTTATCGCTCATTTTGCCCCTGCGGGAATCTTGTTGGGGAGTGCCTTCCCCAAACCCTGCTTATGCGGCTTGCGCCGCTGAAAAACCCCTCAAAATATTTTTCGGATTTTTCAAAAACAGTTCCGCTTCACACCCTGTTTTTCTCCTATTAGTGAGAGGACACCACGCACAGAAAGGAGGTCAACCACCTATGAAACGATACAACACGCCGCACCGCAGCCGGGTAGTCAAAACACGCATGACCGAGGAAGAATACGCCGAGTTTGCCCAGCGGCTTTCTGCTTACCACATGAGCCAAGCCGAGTTTATCCGGCAAGCCATAACCGGGGCAGCCATACGCCCCATCATAACCGTTTCCCCCATCAATGACGAGCTGCTTGCCGCTGTCGGGAAGCTGACCGCCGAATACGGGAGGATCGGCGGCAACTTAAACCAGATAGCCCGGACGCTGAACGAGTGGCACAGTCCCTATCCGCAGCTTGCCGGGGAGGTACGGGCGGCGGTTTCCGACCTTGCTGCCCTAAAGTTTGAAGTCTTGCAGAAAGTGGGTGACGCTGTTGGCAACATTCAAACATATCAGCTCTAAAAACGCCGACTATGGCGCAGCGGAAGCCTATCTCACATTTGAGCATGACGAGTTTACCATGAAAGCCACCCTTGATGAAAACGGGCGGCTGATACCGAGGGAGGATTACCGCATTTCTTCCCTCAACTGCGGGGGCGAGGATTTCGCTGTTGCCTGTATGCGAGCCAATCTCCGCTATGAGAAAAACCAAAAACGGGAAGATGTGAAAAGCCACCACTATATCATCAGCTTTGACCCACGGGACGGGACAGACAACGGCTTGACCGTAGACCGGGCGCAGGAGCTGGGCGAGCAGTTCTGCAAGGAGCATTTCCCCGGACACCAAGCCCTAATCTGCACCCACCCGGACGGGCATAACCACAGCGGGAATATCCATGTGCATATCGTCATCAACTCCCTGCGGATTTACGAAGTCCCGCTTCTGCCCTACATGGACAGACCAGCCGACACGCTGGAGGGCTGCAAGCACCGCTGCACCAACGCCGCTATGGAATATTTCAAGAGCGAAGTCATGGAAATGTGCCACCGGGAGGGGCTTTACCAAATCGACCTCTTGAACGGCAGCAAGGAACGGATAACCGAACGGGAATACTGGGCGGCAAAGAAAGGGCAGCTTGCCCTTGACAAAGAGAACGCCGCCAGAGAAGCCGCCGGACAGCCGACCAAGCCCACCAAGTTTGAAACGGACAAGGCGAAGCTGCGCCGGACGATACGGCAGGCACTTTCCCAAGCTGGCAGCTTTGACGAGTTTTCTTCCCTTTTGCTGCGGGAGGGTGTGACCGTCAAGGAGAGCCGGGGGCGGCTTTCCTACCTCACGCCGGACAGGACAAAGCCTATCACAGCCCGAAAGCTGGGGGACGATTTTGACAAGGCTGCTGTCCTTGCCCTGCTCACGCAGAACGCCCACAGAGCTGCCGAACAGACCAAAGCCATACCCGAATACCCTGCCGCAGTTAAAAAGCCGTTACAAGGGGAAAAAGCTGCAAAAACCACCCCGGCAGACAACACCTTGCAGCGCATGGTTGACCGGGAAGCCAAGCGAGCCGAGGGCAAGGGCGTGGGCTATGACCGCTGGGCGGCAAAGCACAACCTAAAGCAAATGGCAGCTACCGTTACCGCCTATCAGCAGTACGGCTTTTCCTCCCCGGAGGAACTGGACGAAGCCTGTTCTGCCGCCTATGCCGCCATGCAGGAAAGCCTTGCGTGGTTGAAGCAGGTGGAAAAGACGCTGAACGGGAAAAAGGAGCTGCAACGGCAGGTGCTTGCCTATTCCAAGACCCGCCCTGTCCGGGACGGGCTGAAACAGCAGAAAAACGCCAAAGCAAAAGCAGCCTACCGTCAGAAGCATGAAAGTGACTTTATCATAGCAGACGCAGCCGCCCGCTATTTCAGGGAGAACGGCATTTCCAAGCTGCCGAGCTATAAATCCCTGCAAGCAGAGATTGAAAGCCTTATCAAAGAGAAAAACAGCGGCTACAACGATTACCGGGCAAAACGGGAGGAGTACCGCCGCTTGCAGACTGTCAAGGGCAATATCGACCAGATTTTACGCCGGAGCGAGCCGCAGCGCAGAAAGGAGCAGAGCCATGAACGGTAATATCCCCCGCATGGACTACCGCCAGTACCGGGCAGCCCGCCGCCTTGTGCATGAGTGCTGCAACTATGACAGCGGGAACTGCCTGCTGTTGGAGGACGGCGAGCCTTGCGTGTGTGTACAGAGTATCAGCTATTCGCTGCTCTGCCGCTGGTTTACCGCCGCTGTCCTGCCCCTTGATGAAGCACTGGAAGCCGCCCTCTTGCGCCGGGGAAGCCGGAAACGCTGCGCTGTCTGCGGGGCGTTCTTCTTCCCAAAATCCAACCGGGGGAAATACTGCCCGGACTGCGCCGGACGCATGAAGCGGATAAACGCCGCCAAACGGAAGCGGAAACAAAGGGAGAAATGTCACGCTTTAGGGCATTTCAAACCCGCATAAATCAAGGCTTTTTTGGAGGGTGTCAAAGGGTGCGTGATACATTTATCCTTTTCCCTTAAAAACGCCCCCTAAAAGCGTAACAGAACCCACAGACAGACACCACAAGGAGGTGAACCCTATCGCTGATATATGACCGCAGGAACGGAGCTGCCCGCTTACCTGCCTTACCCCCGTTTCCTGCTGGAAACAGACCTATCCCACACCGCAAGAGAGTTATATGCGCTGCTGTTAGACCGTTCCACCCTTTCGCAGAAGAACGGCTGGCAGGACAGCGAGGGACGGACATACATTGTCTACCCCATAGCAGAGATAGCGGAAATGCTGGATAAAGGCTGCACCACCATAAAGGGCGCACTGAACGAACTGGACGCTGCCGGGCTGCTGGAACGCAGACGGACGGGCTTTTCTGCCGCCAACCGTCTGTATGTGAAAGTGCCGCCTATCCCAGTGGTACAGTTTTCCGACCAACTGACGGACGGAAAACCGCCCCTCATAAGGGCGGGAAACCGACCAACTGACAGCCGGAAAACTGACCTTATGACGGTCGGAAAACCGTCCCCTAACCAAACTAATATAAACAACCTAATAGAGAGCCAAACAAAAGGAGCGAGTGAGGGGCAGCCCCCCGCCGCTTATGGCAGATATAAAAATGTATTTCTTTCTGACACAGAACTTTTGGAGCTGGAACAGGACTTCCCCGGCAAGTGGGAGTATTACCTTGACCGCCTTTCCTGCCACATCGCTTCCACCGGGAAGCAGTACCAGAGCCATGCAGCCACCATTTACAAGTGGGCGCAGGAGGACGCTGCCAAAGAGAAGCCAAAGAAAGGCATACCGGACTATTCATTCAAGGAGGGAGAAAGCCTATGACCGATACAATCCACAACACCATACTGCCTATGACCGACACCACAGCCGAGCCGGAGGATTACACCGGGGAGGACGGGCTTTTATACTGCGGCAAATGCCGGAAACCCAAAGAAGCCTATTTCCCGGAGGGCAAGACCTTTTTCGGGCGTGACCGCCACCCGTCAGAGTGCGACTGCCAGCGGGCAGCCCGTAAGGAACGGGAAGCCGCCGAGAAGCGGCGCAGCCACCTTGAAACGGTGGAACGGCTGAAACGGCAGGGCTTTACAGACAAGACCATGCAGGACTGGACATTTGCCAACGATAACGGCAGCTGCCCGCAGATGAAGAACGCCGCCGGATATGTGGCACGCTGGGAACAGATAAAGGACGGGAACTACGGGCTGCTCTTGTGGGGCAGGGTAGGCACTGGGAAAAGCTATTTTGCCGGGTGTATTGCAAACGCCCTCATGGAGCAGGAAGTCCCGGTGTGCATGACAAACTTTGCAGCAATATTAAACGACCTTGCCGCCAGCTTTGCGGGCAGGAACGAATATATTTCCCGCCTTTGCAGCTTCCCCCTGCTCATCATTGACGATTTTGGAATGGAGCGTGGCACAGAATACGGTCTGGAACAGGTCTACAATGTGATTGACAGCCGCTACCGGAGCAGGAAGCCGCTGATTGTGACGACCAACCTCACGCTGGAGGAATTGCAGCACCCGGAGGACACCGCCCACGCCCGGATTTATGACCGCCTGCTTGAAATGTGTTCCCCTCTCTGCTTTACCGGGGAGAATTTGAGGAAAGCCGCCGCACAGGGAAAAATGGAACAGCTGAAACGGCTGCTTGCCGGAAAGGAGATTTGCCTATGACCGACACCCAGAGAAACAAACGCCCTGCCCGCCGCCCGGACTGCGTGACCGAAACGAGGATAGGCAACACAATCCTTGTGGTGTCTGGCTTTTTCAAGGAGGGGGCGACCGACACCGCCGCTGACAAGATGATGAAAGTGCTGGAAGCAGAAGCCGCCGCCGGATATTTGACCTGTGATAAGCCTGATTGAAAAACCGTCATTTTTACCGACCGTAAAGAAGCAGATTTGACGCTTTTGCCGCTATACAGACAGCCGCCCCATGTGGTACAATCAAGGTACGGAATAGTGGGGCTGGCTGTCGGAAACGGAGGAATTTATGTTAAGACAGACCACCCAGCAACTCATTACCGCCCTTTACCCAAGACTGTCCCATGAGGACGAGCTGCAAGGCGAGAGCAATTCCATTTCCAACCAAAAGAGGATTTTGGAAACCTATGCCAAACAGAATGGATTTTCTAATCTGCGCTGGTACACCGACGACGGTTATTCCGGTGCGAACTTTCAAAGACCCGGATTTCAAGCCATGCTTGCAGACATTGAAGCAGGGAAAGTCGGGACAGTTATCGTCAAGGATATGTCGAGGTTAGGGCGAAACTACTTACAGGTGGGAATGTACACAGAAATGATTTTCCCACAGAAAGGTGTCCGCTTCATCGCTATCAATGACGGAGTGGACAGCGCACAGGGGGAAAATGATTTTGCCCCGCTGCGGAACATTTTTAACGAATGGCTGGTGAGAGATACGAGCAAGAAAATCAAGGCAGTAAAACGCTCTAAGGGCATGAGCGGAAAGCCCATCACAAGCAAGCCCGTCTATGGCTACCTCATGGACGAGGACGAAAACTTTATCATTGACGAGGAAGCCGCCCCGGTGGTACGGCAGATTTACAGCCTTTGCCTTGCCGGGAACGGTCCGACCAAGATAGCCCGTATGCTGACCGAGCAGCAAATCCCCACGCCGGGGACGCTGGAATACCGCAGGACGGGCAGCACCCGCCGCTACCACCCCGGCTATGAGTGCAAGTGGGCGACCAATACCGTGGTTCATCTGCTGGAAAACCGGGAATATACGGGCTGTCTGGTAAACTTTAAGACCGAGAAGCCGTCCTACAAGCTGAAACACAGCATAGAAAATCCCCCGGAAAAGCAGGCGGTTTTTGAGAACCACCATGAGCCTATCATTGACCGGGAAACGTGGGAACGGGTGCAGGAGTTACGCAAGCAGCGCAAACGCCCCAACCGTTATGACGAAGTGGGCTTGTTCTCCGGCATACTCTTTTGTGCCGACTGCGGCAGCGTCATGTACCAGCAGCGATACCAGACGGACAAGCGCAAGCAGGACTGTTATATCTGCGGAAGCTACAAGAAACGCACCGCCGACTGCACAGCGCACTTTATCCGCACTGACCTCTTGACCGCTGGCGTACTCTCCAATCTGCGGAAAGTTACCAGCTATGCGGCAAAGCATGAAGCCCGGTTTATGAAGCTTTTAATCGAGCAGAATGAGGACGGGGACAGACGCAGGAACGCCGCCAAGAAAAAGGAGCTGGAAGCCGCCGAGAAACGCATAGCCGAGTTATCTGCTATCTTCAAGCGGCTGTATGAGGACAGCGTAACCGGGCGCATATCGGACGAGCGTTTCACAGAGCTGTCGGCAGACTATGAAGCCGAGCAGAAAGAACTGAAAGAACGTGCCGCCAGACTGCGGGAAGAACTTTCCAAAGCGCAGGAAGCCACCGCAAACGCTGAAAAGTTTATGAATGTGGTACGCAGGCACACTACCATTGAAGAACTTACCCCTACTCTGCTGCGGGAGTTTGTGGAGAAAATCGTTGTCCATGAAAGCGTTGCCCTTGACGGGAAACGCCGGGGCAAGTTACGCAGACAGGAAATCGAAATCTATTATTCTTTTGTCGGCAAGGTAGAACTGCCCGACACCTAACCGCCCGACCTATCCGACATACCTCATGTGCCGGATAGGAACGGCAAAATTTTTTACACTTCTATTACTTCTTTATCACACATAAGCAAAATCACAGGGCATTAAGCAGCTCATGGCTGGCGGCGGTGTCGTTCTGATCGGCCTTCAGCTTATCCCTCTGCTGTCCGGTCTGTTCAGCTAAGTGTCACCCGTTGTCCCTTTTTCCAGAAGGAGCTGATGTATGGACTTTATCATCGACGCAATCGTTGAATGGCTGAAAGGTCTGCTCGTCGATGGTATCATGGGAAATCTGGACGGCCTTTTCGATAACGTCAAT
>NZ_QUGD01000043.1:0-7368 GCF_003478795.1 Clostridium sp. AF21-20LB
GAAAGAAAGAAAGAAAGAAAGAAAGAAAGAAAGAAAGAAAGAAAGAAAGAAAGAAAGAAAGAAAGAAAGGTGAATAGTATGCTTTCGTTTGAGAATCAAGAGGTGGAATTTAAGCAAGAATATGTACCTGAGATTCGAAAAGAAGTAATTGCCTTTGCAAATGCTTCTGGAGGTACTATTTTGATTGGTGTTAGAAAAGATGGAGCAATTATTGGCGTAGATGATCCAGATGCAATCATGCTTCAGGTTGCAGGTTCTTTAAAAGATTCTATCGCACCTGATATTATGCCTTTTGTCAATATAAAAACTGTGGAAATTGACGGAAAAACGGTCGTTGAAATTAATATTGCAACAGGAACGAATCGTCCATATTATATTCGGGAAAAAGGTCTAAAGCCCAGTGGTGTATATGTTCGAAAAGGAAGTTCTTCACAACCCATGACAGATGAGGGCATCCGGGAAATGATCATTCAAAGCGGCAGATGTTCCTATGAAACAAGCCGAAGCATGAATCAGGATTTGACATTTGAGTATTTTGAAAATGAGATGCACAAACGAAAAAATTGCGTTTGGAAGATCACAGATGCAAACATTAAAACTGATAGGTGATGATCATTTATACACAAATCTTGCATTGCTATTATCGGATCAATGTGAAGTAACAACAAAAGTGGCTCTTTTTCAAGGAACAGATAAAGCGGTTTTCAGAGATAGAAAGGAATTTTCTGGTTCTATTTTAAAACAATTGGAAGACGTTTATCAGTTTATTGATTTAAACAATAAAACGCAAGCCAGTTTTTCGGGTTTAATCCGTATTGACAAAAAAGATTACCCAGAAGAGGCAATCAGAGAAGCTCTTTTAAATAGTATTGTTCATCGAGATTATTCGTTTAGTGGAAGTATCTTATAAATATTTATGACGATCGTATAGAAATTGTCTCATTGGGAGGATTGGTTTCCGGACTGGAATTAAATTCTATTTTTCTGGGTGTATCGCAGCCAAGGAATCCTAATTTGGCAGCTATTTTTTATCGCATGATGTTAATAGAAAGTTATGGTACAGGAATTGGAAAAATTCAACGAGCCTATAGAGATAACGAAAAAAAGCCTTTTTTTGAAACAGCAAAAGGTGTTTTCCGTGTTACACTTCCAAATAGAAACGAAGGAATACAAAAGCTGTCAAAACCAAGGAAACGTCTGGTAGCAGTTTATCGACAGCCGCTTGCCTCTGAAAAAGAAGAAATTCTCTCCTATGTAGCAGAGCATAAAAAAATAACAAGAAAAGAAACCGAAGCGCTTTTAAATATAGGTACAACAAAAGCGTATAGGATCTTAAAGGAATTATCCAGTGCCGGAAAATTGCATATAAATGGTTCTGGAAAAAATGTTTATTATACAGGAGAGTAAGCGATTAGCTAAATCAGAACTTAAACGTGCAAACTGGAAGCTCGGATTCCGATTCAGCTTTGCTGACCTGAAAAGATGAAAGAAACCAAATATACCGTTAAATACACGACCGGTTTCAAAAAAGACTACAAACGAGCCATAAAGCGTGGCTTGAAGATCGAGCTGCTGGAGCAGGTCGTAGCATTGCTGGCAATGGGCGAGCCGCTGCCGGATAAGAACCGCGACCATGACCTGTCCGGCGATTGGGCAGGTCATCGGGAATGTCATATTCTCCCGACTGGCTGCTTGTGGATGGTGTTTGTCAGCGTGTCAAAATTCTCATACTTGTCAATCAAGGCTATAAATTTCTCTGCTGATTTCTGGCTCTGCTCGTAGCCGGTAACAGCCTTTTCCAGTTCCGCGATCTCAATCTCAAGTTCGTCTTGAAACAAAAATGCTCTAAGTGATTTCTTCACTAACCATGACAAATATCATGATTAAGAAGTCACTTAGAGCATATATCACTTCTTGTTTATCTGTCTTTATTTTTCTTTTGGCTGCACGCAGCGGCTGAATCCCCGCTCGCTTACATAAAGTACGGCTGCGGCCGGAATTGCTGTTACGCAGACAACCAGCAGGTTAAAAATCCATTTAAAATTGGTAATGAAGTGCAGGCTCTGCGGAACTGTGATTTTATCATATAAAAACTTACTAAATTTCTGATTATCTTTTCATAAGTTGGTAAATGCCGATATATCCCGTATTTTAGGGCTTTATCGGTATTTTCTTTTTGGAAGATACCTTGCATAAGCTGGCATTTACCAGCATGAAAATGCAACCAAAAGTAGTAAATGAGTAGTAAATATAAGCTCCGATATTAACAAGCCAGTCTTTCCAGTTCTGCTTTTGCAGATTGAAATGTACCGTGTGCATAATAGCCAAGTGTCATGGTTATGTTAGCGTGTCCCATAAGATATTGCAGGGTGTTTGGGTTCATTCCTCTGTTTGCCATATTCGTACAGTAAGTATGTCGGAATGAATGTGGTGTGATGTTCGGTAACTTGTCCGTGTGATACTTGTTATACTTCTTAATTAGTCCTCGCACCATGCCCTCATAGTTTCCTGCAACTTTAGGTAAGCCCTCACGGTTCAAGAATAGGAAATTGCTATAACCACCTACAATCAACGGTTGTGCCTTTCCTCTGTTCTTTAGTATTCTTTGGATTGCTTGATAAGCCCGTTCTGTCAATGGAAGTTCTCGTTTTCCGTTTTTGGTCTTTGGCGTTTCAATATAGTAGCCGATTTCGCTGTCTTTCAATAACTGGTGGTCTATATTGAGTATTCTGTTCTGCATATCAATATGCGTCGTTAGTCCGCAAAATTCAGAAATACGAAGTCCCGTTTCCAGCAGAAGCACAACCTCATCATAATACTTGCTGTAAATCTTATCCTTTTCCATAAAGGCAAGCAGGCGTTCTTCCTGCTCTGGTGTAAGGATAACTTTCTGCTCCGTATCATCTTCCAGAACATCACTTAGCTTAAATTCAAACGGGTTCTTTCTGATACAGTCGTCTTGTATCGCCATGTAAAATGACGCTTTCAAGGAACGCTTGTAGTTATCAATCGTTTTATAGGCGTATCCTTTTTCGCTCATTCTGATAGCCCATTCTTTAGCGTCCGACTGCTTAACAGTATCAATCGCCCTCATACCCAATGGGTCATTTTTCAGAGCGTTCATAAGATACTGTCGTCCTTTTTCAGTAGCCCTCTTGATGTTCTTTCTTTGGCTGTTCTTCTTGTCGTAGAGCTGGCAGACTGTCATTTTACCGCCTGCTGTATCGATACCGTCGTTAAGGTCTTTTTTAATCTGTGTTTCTTTTTCCCTCAACGATATATCATCACGCTTTCCAGCAGGTGTCTTGTCTGTCGGTACAAGTTTCCAAGAATAGATAAATTGTGGCTTTCCGTATATATCGGTATATTTATAAACGTATCTTCCGTCTTTTCGCTGGCTCTCTCCATTACGCAAATTGCGATTTTTACTGTCTTTTCGTTTTACATTAGACATAGTGTAAAGCTCCTTTCCGTCATGGAACGAGCCGTGATACGCTATATTTATTATACCATATCTACGGCTCAATGACATTAGATTTCGTCCAATGTATCTATGATTTTTTCAAATTGTTTTCGCTTAATCTGAATACGGTTGCCGTTCACGATAACCCAGCCAGCGTCAAGATTTTCTTCGGCTAATTTACGCAATTTCTTTTCGCCAATGCGGAAGTATTTGGACGCTTCTTCAACCGTCAGCGTATATTTTTCCCAAATAGGCACATCAGTATTGTTCATAATCTATGCACCCCCTTTACTGTGTGTCGTTTTTTACAAGCAGGCAGACGGCTTTGGAAAGCTCCATTAGTATCTCAACTATTCCCATTCTTGTGGGCAGAACCGCACCATGCGGACGTATCATTATTCTGTGAGGATAGGTCGTGGCAAAACAACTTTTCCAACAGTCGCTCTCGGATCACTGCGTGGGTCGCTCGCTTTCTTTTGAAAAGGTCGTGGCGTACAGTCCCCGTGGCTCGCCATCTCACAAACGTATCTGTCTGCTTTATTCAGTTGTCAAAGAGCTGTGGTGAAAGCGTGTTGCTTTCATATAAAAGCAGGTGGCAGAGCAGGAAAGAGGGGGATATTAAATCATGCTCCGCTAAAAACTGCTTATTCTTCTGGTTCTAAGTCCATATCTTCAATATCAAAACCTAAAATCATTTTGATAAGTGCTTCTCTGATACGTCCTTTTAATTCCATATCTACAACGATATAAACATTGCCGTATTCATCATAAAGTGAACGCAAACAGCACTTTGATATGTAAGGGTCATAAAATGCCAGTAATTTTTCAATCGCTTTTTCGTTTCCGTCCATAGCTGATGAAATCAAGTAATAAGACGGTTTCTTAAATAACTGTTTCATTTTCTAATGTTCCTCCTTGAGTATTTTTTTCATAGTTTCCAAAGCGTGATGTCGGTTTCTAAATACACCGCTTTGCGTGATTTTCTGCAAGTTGGCAATTTCACTTTCTGTCATTTCCAAGAAGTAATACATCAACAGAGTATTGCGTTTTCTTTCTGGAAGTTTCTTCAAGGCTTCTGCCAATTCATCATCAAGGACACGAATATCAATGCCACATACTGAAAAGATTGTATAATCTGTTTCGTAGTCGTCCCAAACAGCCATTTTATCAACAAGGACATCTGGCAATTCGCTGAAAGATATTTCTTTATTCTTACGACGGTTTAATTCCTTGTAATAATCTTTCACGACACTACGGACAACTTTCTTTAAACAACTTTCAAAACGACATTGAACTGTTTTCTGGAAGTCAGACGGTTTCATCAATCTCACCTCCTTTCCTTTATGATTTGAAAAGTGTTTATCCCTCTTTCCGCACCATATAAGGACAGCTAGGTGTGATTTAATGACCTCTTTTGAAAAATTTTTTAAATTTTTTCGGGTATGAAAAAAGCCCGCACAAAACATATAGTCTGTACGAGCCTTTAAAGCTAAAACATAGTAATATTGTATCATTAAGAATCACAAATCACAAGTGATTTGTGATTAATCACTTGTGATTTGTGATAAGTGATTTGTGATTAATATATAAAAGCCCTCTTTAAAGGCTTTTATGTTTATTTGTTAGGCTTTAAGCCTGTTCAGCATAGTGGAGTTTCTCAGAAGAGAAACGGAACTTTGATGAACAAATAAACCACCGGCTAGGCCGGTGAGTCAGCATTGCTTAAGCTTACAGTAAAAAACCTCCAGTGATATAATTATGTTGGTTCGCCAACCACATAAAATCAAAGGAGGTTATCCAAATGGATATAAACAGTTTAGCACATACGAAATGGAATTGTAAGTATCATATTGTTTTTGCACCAAAATATAGAAGAAAAGTAGCGTATGGGAAGATGAAACAGGATATTGCGAATATTTTAAGTATGCTATGCAAAAGAAAAGGTGTAGAAATAGTAGAGGCAGAGATATGCCCAGACCATGTGCATATGCTTGTAAAGATACCACCAAGTTTAAGTGTTTCAAGTTTTGTAGGGTATTTGAAAGGAAAAAGTACACTTATGATCTTCGAACGCCATGCAAATTTAAAATACAAATATGGAAATCGCCATTTCTGGTGCAGAGGATATTACGTAGATACTGTAGGGAAAAATGCAAAGAAGATACAAGAATATATTCAAAATCAATTACAAAATGATTTAGAGTATGATCAGATGACACTAAAAGAATATATTGACCCGTTTACGGGTGAGCCAGTAAACCAAAATAAATAAAATAAGCCCCATAGGGCTTAATAAGTAAATGACGGTACAGTTGGCGAACCAAATTCGATGAGTCTTTAGACTTAGCGTCGGTAATAAGCCTTATAGGGCTAGTACAAACCACCGGCTAAGCCGGTGGTTTTGATTTGAAAAAGAGATAAAATCAATATATCCCTTTTCCCCAATTTTTACAACGGCATTGTAGGGCTTTTTCTCTTTGTTTTTGATTCCTTTTACCAGGGTTTCTTTTCCCTCCAGTAATTCTTTTACATTCGTTTTGGTTAGTTTTTTCTTTCTAAAATGTTCAGCTAAAGTAAACTTACATTCAGGATAATTTGAACAACCATAAAACGATTTTTTTAATACAATATTGTTGCCACACTTAGGACATTTTCCTACAAGGGGTCCCGAGCGCTTAGTGGGAATTTGTACCCCTTATCGATACAAATTCCCCGTAGGCGCTAGGGACCTCTTTAGCTTCTTGGAAGCTGTCAGTAGTATATCTAATAATTTATCTCCATTCCCTTTAGTAACGTGTAACTTTCCAAATTTAAAAAAGCGACTCATAGAATTATTTCCTCCCGTTAAATAATAGATAACTATTAAAAATAGACAATACTTGCTCATAAGTAATGGTACTTAAATTGTTTACTTTGGCGTGTTTCATTGCTTGATGAAACTGATTTTCAGTAAACAGTTGACGATATTCTCGATTGACCCATTTTGAAACAAAGTACGTATATAGCTTCCAATATTTATCTGGAACATCTGTGGTATGGCGGGTAAGTTTTATTAAGACACTGTTTACTTTTGGTTTAGGATGAAAGCATTCCGCTGGCAGCTTAAGCAATTGCTGAATCGAGACTTGAGTGTGCAAGAGCAACCCTAGTGTTCGGTGAATATCCAAGGTACGCTTGTAGAATCCTTCTTCAACAATCAGATAGATGTCAGACGCACGGCTTTCAAAAACCACTTTTTTAATAATTTGTGTGCTTAAATGGTAAGGAATATTCCCAACAATTTTATACCTCTGTTTGTTAGGGAATTGAAACTGTAGAATATCTTGGTGAATTAAAGTGACACGAGTATTCAGTTTTAATTTTTCTGACGATAAGTTGAATAGATGACTGTCTAATTCAATAGACGTTACCTGTTTACTTATTTTAGCCAGTTTCGTCGTTAAATGCCCTTTACCTGTTCCAATTTCGTAAACGGTATCGGTTTCTTTTAAATTCAATTGTTTTATTATTTGGTTGAGTACTTTTTCACTCGTTAAAAAGTTTTGAGAATATTTTATATTTTTTGTTCATGTAATCACTCCTGAAGTGATTACATCTGTAAATAAATACAGAAGTTAAACGATTTGTTTGTAATTTTAGTTATCTGTTTAAAAAGTCATAAGATTAGTCACTGGTAGGAATTAATCTAACGTATTTATTTATCTGCGTAATCACTGTTTTTAGTCTGTTTCAAAACAGTAGATGTTTTATCTACATTACGCATTTTGGAATACCAACATGACGAATCCCTCCTTCTTAACGTATTTATTTATCTGCGTAATCACTGTTTTTAGTCTGTTTCAAAACAGTAGATGTTTTATCTACATTACGCATTTTGGAATACCAACATGACGAATCCCTCCTTC
>NZ_QUGD01000044.1:0-6307 GCF_003478795.1 Clostridium sp. AF21-20LB
ATAGGGCAGAGGTGGAAGCGTAGTAATACGTGAAGCTGACTGTTACTAATCGGTCGAGGGCTTAACCAAAAGGTTATGGTTAAGGATAGGTAAGAGGAAGTTATTTCCTGAAGGATGGAAGATAGAAAGTAGAAGAAATTCAGTGTGCAGTTTTGAAGGTATATAAACTTTCAAGAAAATCAAATATAAACGTGGATGACGGGGTGTGGCTCAGCTTGGCTAGAGCGCCTGGTTTGGGACCAGGAGGTCGCAGGTTCGAATCCTGTCACCCCGATTCTTACAAATATGCGCGAGTGGCTCAGTTGGTGGAGCGCGACCTTGCCAAGGTCGAGGCCGCGGGTTCGAGTCCCGTCTCGCGCTCTTTTTCATTTTATGCCGGAACCTTTAATTTCAAAGGATTCCGGCTTCTTTTTTTGTTTTTTACATTCTGTTTCCGGGGTTGAGTAGGGTTGACTTAATTTAAGAAAGTGCCCGTTCCATATCTGCCTCATTCTGAGCTGTTTCAATACGGTTAAAGCTGTAATTATGTAAAGTCGTTCGTTCGTCCTCATGCCCGACTTGTTTGCGAATCTCATTAATATTAATACCTGAATCAAGCAAAGCAGAAATATACGTTTTTCTTATTTTGTGAATCCCTTTTTGATTTATATTAATGTGATGGCAATATTTTCGAATGCAGTTACTTATTACAAGCGGGGTAATATGCCGCCCGTTCTGGAAGAATAGAAAATCATCCTGATATAAATGATGTTCTTTATTAAAAGCCATAATGATTTGAAGGATTCGCCTAGCCTCTACGGTAAGATACACATAACGATCGCCAGCAGATGACTTGACGTGTTCAACGGTTGTCCACGAAGCTGGACACCAAGAACCATCTTCCCTTTGACGTTCTACCCTTTGAGCCATCCGTTGAATATGGAGATATTTTCCATCACGGCATATATCAGTAGTCTTTAACGCGGTTAATTCTCCAAGGCGCACGCCTGTTTGAAAGGCTAATGGAATTGCTAACGCTGGACTATGATTGTTTTCATAGAAATCGTTCCATGCTTCTGCTTCAATCAGAGGACGTTCCGAGGTTAAAAAAACCTGTGTAGCGTCTTCCGGCTTCTTAACTTTGCGAAACAGCTTTCCATCAATTTTAAATTCATTGTATGGATTTTTTGAAAGTATTTCGCGGTCAACAGCGTATTCAAGAGTATGGCGGATAATCAAAGCCATGTTGTAATATTGCTTCTTAGTGAAAGAATGCTTCTTGATTTTGGTTAGTGCCCATTCCTTCAAACTAGCCTTTGTAAATTGAAGTATATTTTCATCAATGATTGGATCATCTAAATAGTAGGCGTGCCAATCGTTATCTATCCGCCGGATATAACTAGAGGCAGTAGTTTCTAACGCCTTATATTGTAACCAGAGAGGGTACAGCTGCCGCAATGTACATAGGCTATTTAAACGCTGTGTTTCTGCCTCATGGCGTTGAGCCTCAAGGTAAAAGTCGATGATTTTTCGTTCTAATTTTTCCTGGGTAGAAGCAGAAATAGACCTTCTCCCCTTCGGTTTTGATGGGTCAGGAAGATAGGTAACATATGCTCCGCGTTTATTCTTCCAGATATGATAGAAATTTTCAAGGTGCTGAGTTAAGATTGCTTTCTCTGTTTTTTTCATTTCGATATATTCGGAAAGCTCTCCTGTATCTATATCCATTATATCATAATTTGACAAAAAAGACCAGATAGAAGCATTTTTGTTTGAATCTTTGTTGTTAAAGTTGCACAAAAAAAGTACCATCCTTTCCAGATGATACAGCTTGCGGCATTTTATAATTAACAGGAATAAGTAAGAAATTAAAATGAAAATAGCATATAATATATATTTGTTTAGGAATTTAGTTTAGTGATAAGCAAGTTGTATCTCTTGTTAATCTACTTGATAAGTGATTGGAATACGTAACCCTTTATCAGTCATGATTGCAGGCAACGTATGATTTTTTATTTCTTTGAAAATCTGCAAAATATCAACGCCCCGTACATGAGCAAGTTCTTGAGGCGTAAAGTACAATGTCACAGCATTCATAAATTACTTCCTTTCTTCAAATGGATGTTCTTGGGGAGAACAATCTATAAAATCATTTACCCGGTGGAAATATTCTTCTACCGAATAATCTTTGTATTTCCCAATATCATAATAGTGGCGGATGTTATTGATTCTGGCTAGTAGGGCATCCCATGAATCGGGTTCATCGTGTTGGATATTTGGATATTGGTCTTCTAAAGGTATATTTGAAATGATATAGACTGTCTCATGTAGACAAACGCGGTTAGCATAGCGGCAGTTAGAGTAAGAGGCTGTCCATCACATAGAGCGAGCAGGAGCGAAAAGGGGAGATGAGAACGATACTCATCTAGGAGCAGTACACGCGTGCGAGCGGTATCATATTTATCCCAGATTCCATTACCCTTATAGTCCACAACAGAATATATTTCGCTGGCATCGTGATTTGCATAAACGTAGGAAGTTTTTCCGGTTCGTGTTTTGCCATAGATATACCATACGGTCATATGGCGATATTCTTTGCCCTGTTCCTCCCAGTAGGCTTGCCGATACTGTTCGATTGCTGGAATACGTAACGCCATCGCTGGGATAGCCCGAATAATTTCGACATTAGAAACGCCGTCCTCAACTAGAGCGATCATCAATTCAATATCGGTTCGTCTGCCCGTTTTTTCTTCATCTTCTGAAGGACATTTTCCACTTTCAAAGAAGGTTTCAATATGGTTTGTAGCCTTCTTTTCGGAATCGAGGTATTTTCCTTCTTTTCGGATATAGTCTCTGTTTTGCTGGCTGCTGGAGTTCAGAACCGTTTCGATATGGGCGTTTCCAAAAGCCTTGCTTATTGTTTTGATTGACTGGGGGTTTTTGAAATAGCAGTACAGGTGGAAATGGTAGGTTCCTTCTTCTCCGGTTTCAAAACAGAAGCAATAATATTCGGTTTTCCAGCGGTTCATCGTTTCTTTGATTTTTTCACTTGTAAATCCTTTTTCAGTTGGATTATTACAAGTCACTTGCATCCTCCGGGTGCGTGTAGGCAATTTTATACACCTTCTTTGCTGCTTGAATTAACACATGACACATAGGTGCCCTAAAGGGTTAATACTGCCCCTTTAGGGCTGTCAGGGCTTGCTTGCCATGCTTCCGCATGGCAGCGCCCTGACAATCGGTATCTATCGGTTGACTGCTTTCAATAAATCTTTTCGCATAGCTTCTTTGTTACGTGGGAAGGGGACTCTGATTTTAGTTAGATTTGCATCATTCACAGTGCAATATCCAACTCCCGTTTGACAAGCAGAAATTTCATCTTTGTAAGCTGGCATAAGCATATTTACAGTTTCTTTCGAGGGCGCTTGAAGAAGCACTTTGTGAGAGAAACTTTCTCGGGAGCCGCTTCCAAAAAGCTCATTAAGGGGCTTTTGAGCCGATACAATGATATGGATTTTTTTTGCACGGCTCAGATTTAAGAGCCTTGCCATTTTAGAAAGAACTTCTTTCTGCTCTTTAGAAGCAAATGAAATGACCCAGGAAGGATATTCATCAATGTACAGCACCAAAGGGGTTAATGAATTGTAATTGTCATTTGTTTCTAACCTCTTTTCAAAAAGATTGTAAAATTCAAAAAAGCCATCCGTTGTTTTATCGTAACTGTAAAAATGTTTTGCACCGTACAGATAGGAAAAATCTATATTTTTATAGTCCAGAACATATATTTGACACTGAGGAAGATGGAGCGCCGTTTTTGAAAGGATTGATTGCGCTAAGGTCGTCTTACCTGAACCGGATGGACCTGATAGCAAAATCCTAAGTCCATCGCCTCCCATGTCCCATTTTTCCCATTTGATAACACCTGCTTCATAAAACTTTTCATTAACGAAAGGGCAGATTATTGACGAATCATTCATCATAATCGCTGTCTTTTAAGGTCATATCAGCCTTTTCACGGGATAAGAGATCGTTCATAGCTTGCTGGTATGCGAGTTGTTGCACGTATGTTTGGTCAAAATCTAACACGAGAGTTAATGCAACGTATGTAGCCATGTCCTCCACTTTCTCAACAAATAAATGGTCATTTTCTCCCGCCGACATAAACGGAACTAAACCACCGGTTCGGATTTTCTGGTCGAACAATCCTTGTATGACAGAACTAATCAGCTTAGTATCAAGTTGTTCAGAAACGCTCTTTGGAAGCGCATACCTCAAATAAATAATTCCATTTATGACATATGCATCCATTCTCTCGTTTCCCATATCTTCCGGTCGCAACGGACGGTTCAGAGATGTCAAATCTGGAAAATTTGGCATTGTACAAATCTGACTATAGATGAAGTTACCAATTCGCTTATAGCATCCTTTCGCGAAGCGTTGACGCTGCACATCGGACTCAGACTGCTGTTTTTGCATAGCTTTACGTTGTGCTTCCTTGCGCTCGTTATGACGCATGAATAAGAAGCTGCCTCCTGCGGTTGCAGCAGCGATAGAAGGGAAATGCTGATTCACAAACTGGGATATCGCATTGAATAATACGTCCAGCGCTCTCAGAAGCAGAACAAATACGAGAGAGAGTGCTATCATGCCAAACACGATTGCAGCAATTTTCTTGGGGATTCCCTCGGAACGGGCTGTTTCCAGCCCGCCCTGTAAGGATTCCTTGATATGGGTTACGAAATCTTTAAAAGACTTTTTTTCCATCAGAACCTCCTATTTGCTTACTTTGTCATTGCTTTTTCATTGCCAGAAATCGGCTCTACGTAGTCATAGCTGATGCGGATATTTCCATCCCTCAAGATACGTTTCGTTCCCCAGAAACAATATACCTTACTTTTTTCCACAGAGTCATAAACCTCTTTGGTAACTTTTTCTTCTAAAACATCTGCATCGTCATTCTGTGATACCGTTACCCTGTAACTTGTACCGGATTTCCCATCAATTTCATAGGGAATTGCCTTTTTATTAAGAATTTTGTATATAGATGAGAGTCTTGGAGAAGCCATTTCGTCCACCTTTCTGCGGTAATTAGGTACCGCGCCATATAAATAGAATCTGATTTGTAAATCCTCCTTTTGTGCCTCTAATGCCTAGGATTTTAGAAGCATAAGGCTTTATCTTCTGGGAGGTAGGATTGCCCTAGCCTCCCAGAGATACGTTTAACTTTCCTCCATAGCTGGACAGAAGAGATATGGAATAAAAGCAAGTTCAAGTTCTTCCGAACGCGCTAAGAGCTTTTTGTAGGAATCCAGTGATTCCAACAAAGAAGTTTTCAGGGTTTCCTCTGAGGTGCTTTCTGCGGTTCGTTCAAGCTCTTTAATGATAACACGCATATCATCCTCAACTAAAATGAACAAAGAGCGTACATAGCATGACGTGAGGCGCTCGTCGGTGTTTTTCACAATTTCAAAGGTCTTTTCCAGACGTTCCACATCCTTCAGGAAAGTTGGGTACTTGACCTCAGCGAAAGTGAAGAGGTTCGCCGCATTCATCCACTCGATTGACAACATATATATTTGACCTCCTTTCTAAGTCCGTGAAACTTTGATTGCATCGATGCTTGATTTAATGATAGCTCATAAATCCTGTGAAAAATTTCAATATAAGAAAAGGGCATTTTTTTCTTCCCCTCCATTATTCTGCTATGACAATGAAGGGAAAAGCTGTCTAAAATCTAGTGAAGCGGTGGGTTATTTTCCTTGCCAAATAATAAATATTCAACGGAACATCCATATAAACGGCAACAAATGACTATAAATTCAAGGGGGATTGTGATCCTACCATTTTCATACTTGCATAAAGTAGACTCTGAGGTAATATAGTCCAGCTCTTGTAACTTCATACAAGCCCAGGTAAGAGAATGATTGCCCTTTTTGCGTAAAGCCTTGATACGTGTGGTTACGTCAGTATAATTCCACTTTTCAATATAGTTGTTCATTATAGCTCCTATCCATTGAGTGCGCACGCAATTAAAAATATTTAACAATTAATTGCTATGCCCTCATTGTAGTTAGGAGCAGGGGCGAAATCTATTGTAATAGAAAAGCTTGATTTTATAAGGATAAGAAATTACAATAAATCTATAATAGTTAATTTGGGGAGGAAAATAATGAGCAATAAATATGCCAAAGAAAAAAATTCAAAATAATTGCAGAGGAACTAGTTAATTTGGGGAGGAAAATAATGAGCAATAAATATGCCAAAGAAAAAAATTCAAAATAATTGCAGAGGAACTAGAAAAAAGCTTTAAAAGAAAAAGAATGTAAAT
>NZ_QUGD01000045.1:0-5507 GCF_003478795.1 Clostridium sp. AF21-20LB
GCTGCGGGTCCGAACTGGCGCTACAGGTCCTACCGGCGCTGCAGGAGCTGTCGGCGCTACAGGTCCTACCGGCGCTGCAGGAGCTGTCGGCGCTACAGGAGCTACCGGCGCAACGGGTCCTACCGGCGCTACAGGTCCTACCGGTCCCGCCGCCATCGTCACCGCCGCTGCTCCCGTCGCAGATGCAACAAGTGCTGAAGATGTCGTTGAACGCTTCAATGAACTTCTTGCCAACCTGCGTGCCGCCGGACTTCTGGCAACCGACAATGCGTAAAAGGCTGAAATTCTGTGAAAAAGAATGTGCCTTGACACATTCGGGCGTCTCGCGCGGTCGCTTGCGACATGTTTCTGCTTCGCGCGAGTACGCATCCTCGCGGAGCGTTTGTTGTTTCATAGAACGCAATTTCCTATGAAACAACAGAAAAACCCCGGAACCTTACGGTTCCGGGGTATCTCTTACGTCTGGACACAATGCGCTTCCTGGAAGCGACTTTATATTATATATATACGGTACATCTTCTTGCCTGCTGCGCATACAAGAAGCACCTTTGTTTAATTCATTGATTACTCAATGATAGTAGCAACTCTACCAGATCCTACTGTACGACCGCCCTCACGGATAGCGAAACGAAGACCCTGCTCCATAGCTACCGGATGAATCAGCTCTACAGTCATCTCTACGTTGTCGCCCGGCATACACATCTCGGTACCAGCCGGTAACTCACAAACGCCTGTTACGTCAGTGGTTCTGAAGTAGAACTGCGGACGATAGTTGTTGAAGAACGGAGTATGACGACCACCCTCGTCTTTTGTCAGAACGTAAACCTGAGCAGTAAATTTCTTATGGCATTTTACAGAGCCCGGTTTAACCAGACACTGACCACGCTGGATGTCAGTTCTCTGAACACCACGAAGCAGAGCACCGATGTTATCACCAGCCTCAGCCTGATCAAGCAGCTTACGGAACATCTCGATACCAGTTACAACAGTCTTACGAGTCTCCTCGTGAATACCAACGATCTCAACCTCATCGTTCAGTTTCAGAGTACCACGCTCAACACGGCCGGTAGCAACAGTACCACGACCTGTGATGGTGAATACGTCCTCGATCGGCATCAGGAACGGCTTATCTGTAGCACGTACCGGATCCGGAATGTAGGAATCTACAGCGTCCATGAGCTCCATGATCTTGTCGCCCCACTCGCCGTTCGGATCTTCAAGAGCCTTCAGAGCAGAACCCTGGATGATCGGTGTGTCATCGCCCGGGAACTCGTACTCGTTCAGCAGGTCTCTGATCTCCATCTCAACCAGCTCAAGCAGTTCCGGATCGTCTACCATATCGCACTTGTTCATGAATACTACGATGTACGGTACGCCTACCTGACGGGAAAGCAGGATGTGCTCTCTTGTCTGAGCCATAACACCATCGGTAGCAGCTACAACCAGAATAGCGCCATCCATCTGAGCAGCACCAGTGATCATGTTCTTAACGTAGTCAGCATGTCCTGGGCAGTCAACGTGTGCGTAATGTCTCTTCTCTGTCTGATACTCAACGTGTGCAGTAGAGATAGTAATACCACGCTCTCTCTCTTCCGGAGCTTTATCGATATCCTCGAAGTTCTCAGCTGTGTTACCAGCTACTCTTGCAGCCAGAACTTTTGTGATAGCTGCTGTCAGGGTTGTTTTACCATGGTCTACGTGTCCGATAGTACCAATGTTACAATGCGGTTTAGTTCTTTCAAACTTTGCTTTTGCCATTTTAAGACGTCCTCCTTAATTTACACCCAATACGGGTATCTCAATTTATGTTAGGCTGACTCTAATTATATTCGATTAGAGCCGTTTTTTCAAGCCTAATATTGCTTTTCCGGGCAGTTATCTGCCCGGAAAAGGCAATATAGTTACATTTTTAATTATTTCTCAGCTTTTCCAGCAAGAACTTTCTCCTGAACGCTCTTCGGAACCGGCTCATATTTCTCAAAGAACATGGAGTAGTTACCACGTCCCTGAGTTCTGGAACGAAGGTCGGTAGAATAACCGAACATCTCTGCCAGCGGAACATAAGCCTTAACCAGCTTGCCGCCGCCGATGTCTTCCATACCCTCGATACGACCACGACGAGAGTTGATATCACCGATGATATCACCCATATACTCTTCCGGCATGGTTACCTCAACCTTCATGATCGGCTCAAGCAGTACCGGGTTACCTTTACGCATAGCATCCTTGAATGCCATGGAACCTGCGATATGGAAAGCCATCTCAGAAGAGTCGACCTCATGGTAGGAACCATCGTATACGTCAGCGTGAACGCCGAGTACCGGGAATCCGCCGAGGATACCTGCCTTAGCAGCCTCTTCGATACCTTCGCCTACAGCCGGGATGTACTCTTTCGGGATAGCACCGCCGACAACGCTGGACTCAAACTTGAAGGTCTCTTCGCCGTTCGGATCCATCGGAGTGAAGTGTACCTTACAGTGACCGTACTGACCACGACCACCAGACTGTTTTGCATACTTGCTGTCTACATCTACAGCCTTTGTGAAGGTCTCTTTGTAAGCTACCTGCGGAGCACCTACGTTAGCTTCAACGTGGAACTCACGAAGCAGACGGTCTACGATAATCTCCAGATGGAGCTCGCCCATACCAGCGATGATTGTCTGACCAGTCTCTTTGTTTGTATAAGCACGGAAGGTCGGATCCTCCTCTGCCAGTTTTGCAAGAGCCTCGCCCATCTTGTCCTGACCAGCTTTGGTCTTCGGCTCGATAGCGATGTCGATAACCGGCTCCGGGAACTCCATGGACTCCAGGATTACCGGATGCTGCTCATCACAGATAGTATCACCTGTGGTGGAGAACTTGAATCCGATCGCTGCTGCGATATCACCGGAGTAAACCTTTTCCAGCTCGTGACGCTTGTTGGCATGCATCTGAAGGATACGTCCAACACGCTCTTTTTTGTCCTTTGTTGCATTCAGTACATATGAACCGGAGTTCATAACACCTGAGTACACACGGAAGTAAGCCAGCTTACCTACGAACGGGTCGGTCATGATCTTGAATACAAGAGCAGAGAACGGCTCTTCGTCGGAAGAATGTCTTACAGTCTCGTTGCCATCCAGGTCAACACCCTTGATCGGCGGGATGTCAAGCGGAGACGGCATGAACTCGATGATTGCATCCAGGAGCTTCTGAACACCCTTATTTCTGTATGCAGTACCACAGCATACCGGGATTGCCTGACACTCGCAGGTTGCTTTTCTTAATACTTTCTTTAACTCATCTACAGACGGCTCTTCACCCTCAAGGTAAGCCATCATCAGATCGTCGTCCAGCTCGCAGATCTTCTCTACCAGCTCGGTGTGGTAAAGCTCAGCGTCATCCTTCATATCCTCCGGGATATCAAGGATGCTAATGTCCTCACCCTTATCATCATTGTAGATGTATGCTTTCATCTCGAACAGGTCGATAATTCCCTTGAAATCATCTTCCTTGCCGATCGGAAGCTGTAAACAGATAGCATTCTTACCAAGTCTGGTCTTGATCTGCTCTACACAGCCATAGAAGTTTGCACCCAGGATATCCATCTTGTTGATGAATGCCATACGCGGTACATTGTAGGTATCAGCCTGACGCCATACGTTCTCAGACTGCGGCTCTACACCACCCTTAGCACAGAATACACCTACAGCACCGTCCAGTACACGCAGGGAACGCTCAACCTCAACCGTGAAGTCAACGTGTCCTGGAGTATCGATGATGTTGATACGATGCTCCAGGGCGCCTGGTTTCGGTTTGCATTTTTCCTGCAGAGTCCAGTGACAGGTTGTCGCTGCAGAAGTGATGGTAATACCTCTCTCCTGCTCCTGAGCCATCCAGTCCATGGTAGCAGTACCTTCATGAGTATCACCGATCTTATAGTTAACACCAGTATAATACAGAATACGCTCAGTAGTGGTAGTCTTACCAGCATCGATATGAGCCATAATACCAATATTTCTGGTTCTCTCTAACGGATATTCTCTTCCAGCCAAAGCTTTTTCCTCCTATTAGAATCTGTAATGAGCAAATGCCTTGTTAGCCTCTGCCATCTTATGCATATCTTCTTTCTTCTTCACAGATGCACCAGTGTTGTTAGCTGCATCCAGAATCTCTTTTGCCAGTCTCTCTTCCTGAGTCTTCTCGCCTCTCTTACGGGAGTACAGAGTGATCCAGCGAAGTGCAAGAGCCTGTCTTCTTTCCGGCTTAACCTCGATCGGTACCTGATAGGTAGCACCACCGATACGTTTTGCCTTAACTTCCAGAACCGGCATGATGTTGTTCATTGCCTCTTCGAAAACCTCTACAGCTTCCTTACCGGATTCTGCAGCGACACGATCAAACGCGCCGTATACGATCTTCTGAGCAACGCCCTTTTTGCCGTCCAGCATGATGTTGTTGATTAATTTAGTAACAACCTTGTTGTTGTACAGCGGATCCGCTAATACGTCTCTTTTCTGAGTATGTCCTTTACGTGGCACGTTACTTCCCTCCTTAATATCTGCTCCGGCGGGGAGCCGCGGGAGCCATTCATTAGATCTTAGGTACTCGCATTGAACACTTAGCGAGGTTCCTCACGAGCTTAGTGTGAAAGCGCACCTGCGAAACGAGCGCGTCTTTCAGCGCGACATTGAGCATGGTGCTTCCTCTCTTCCTACTCGGCAGGTTCTCTCTAAGTTCAACCTGCGTCTCGTGCGCGGTTCTATGATTCCCTGCAACCTACAGGATCAATATCAAAGTCCGGCACATTCATTCTAAATCTAATAGAACTTCTACCTAATTAAAATTATTTCTTGTCTTTCGGTCTCTTAGCGCCGTATTTGGAACGCGCCTGTTTTCTGTTGGCTACGCCTGCAGTATCAAGAGTACCTCTGATGATGTGGTATCTGGTACCTGGTAAGTCTTTTACACGACCACCACGAATCAGAACAACGCTGTGCTCCTGTAAGTTGTGTCCCTCACCCGGGATGTAGCTTGTTACTTCGATACCGTTGGAAAGACGAACTCTGGCGATTTTTCTAAGAGCAGAGTTAGGCTTTTTAGGTGTTGCAGTCTTAACGGCTGTACACACGCCTCTCTTCTGCGGTGCAGAAACGTTGATAGCTTTCTTCTGTAAAGAGTTGTATCCCTTCTGCAGAGCCGGAGCTGTTGATTTCTTTTCAGATGTCTGTCTTCCCTTTCTTACTAACTGGTTAAATGTAGGCATCCTTTTCACCTCCTGTGATATTGTCTGTGGTTGCTTTTTTAAGCTTGTATTTCCGCGCAGAAATTCCTTGAATTTTGCACGCTTACTTATTATAGCTAGTTTGAGTTTCACTGTCAAGGTATAAAATGCAAATTTTTCCCGTAAAATAAAGGGTTTGTTACTGTTCACGCATACGTGCCCAGTAACGGAATTTGCCGTGGCTTCGCATTTAAATACGGCAAATTCCTGCTGCCACCACGTTTTCTTACGGCACTTTCGGTTC
>NZ_QUGD01000046.1:0-4610 GCF_003478795.1 Clostridium sp. AF21-20LB
AAAGTTTTTCATTTTAAAAACCTCCTAAATATAGTATATAAGTTTTTTAAGTTAATTAAGCCGGCAATATTTGAAATCAATTAATTGATTTATAGATATATATTTTTTTTAAGTTAATTAAGCCGGCAATATTTGAAATCAATTAATTGATTTATAGATATATATTATCATAATCTTAGGGGAATTTATTTCCGATATTGAAAAAAAAGCAATTAAGCAGAAAGGGATAGCAAACCTTTCTGGCTCATTCCATTTTTGATATATTTTTATGCCTAAAATCCAGCCTATCAAGGGCAAGCGTTGTGCCAAAGGCACCCTTGACAGTCTTCATCGAATGTACTATCTTATATGGGGTTGAGTAAGGGGTTGAATACAGAAGAGCAGTCCTAAAACCTCCTATAAATAATATGTTTTTTAAGTAAAGGCTGGGTTCGAGTCCCGTCTCGCGCTCTTTTTTATTATTGCGGAAGCTTTGATTCATCAGGGTTTCCGCTTTTTTGCATTTTCATTTTTATGTAGACAGTTGTAGACACTTGAAGACAATATATACGCTTACAGACTGTTTAAAAGCAATTTGTTGGAATAAATGTATCGCAGAGTAAAAGGAGGAAACCAAATGAGCAAGGTATTAATTCTAAACGGAAGTCCACGTGTAAACGGCAACACATCCATTGCCATCCGGGAAATAGAGAATGTATTTCGAAATAGTGGGGTAGAGGTAACAACCATGCAGATTGGAAATAAAGATATCCGGGGCTGTATTGCCTGTAACCAGTGCAGCGAAATTGGAAAATGTGTGTTTGATGATATCGTAAATGAGCTGGCACCTCTCTTTGAGGCGGCGGATGGCCTGGTGATTGCCAGTCCGGTCTACTATGCATCGGCTAATGCGACGCTGATTGCCTGTCTTGACCGCTTGTTTTACAGCACGTCCTTTGATAAGAGCATGAAGGTGGGTGCCAGTGTAGTCTGTGCACGCAGAGGCGGCTGCTCAGCGACTTTTGATGAATTGAACAAATTTTTTACCATCAGCAATATGCCGATCGCATCCAGCAGATACTGGAACAGTATTCACGGCTGTGAGAAAGGGGAGGCAGAGATGGATGAGGAAGGCAAGCAGACGATGCGGATGCTTGCAAAGAATATGACATTTCTTATGAAGTCCATCGAGCTTGGCAAGAAAGAATATGGTCTTCCGGAACAGGAGGAGCGGACGGCGACGAATTTTATTCGGTAAGTTTAAGGGAGTCAGAGCATTTTTGATAAGGTAGTCCATGCGCCGGCTGGATGGAGATACGATTTCGAAAATGAGATCGGGAGCGCCGGAACAGCCGCGGTCGGTCAATTTATTCGGATCACAGATAAGAGAGATATCAGGCTCAGCCCAATCTTTATCATCCGCATCCAGATTGACGGCGAAAGGAGGCGGATAAACGCGGCATTTTCCGCCGTTGGACTCGATATAATTTCCAAGAAGGCGGGAAATCTGGTAGGAAATTTCCTGATAAATCCGGCTCGGAGGTGCCATATTATAAAATTGCCCGTCGATCAGCTTTGCACGCTGTCCGTCGGGCAAATTCCAGTAATCTTTTAAATATAGGTATACCTATAGCTAAAAGTATATTACAGGAAGAAATTATTTTCAATCATCCGTACGTATTCGCAACCAATCCCAGATAACCTCAGCGTCGTATCAGGTCATATGGATAATGATGACCTGATAATCGCGAACCGTCTCATACGGAAGTTTACCGGAACCGTCATGCATCCATCACAGGAAAAGGCTGTAGCGGACGATGGCATACTCTAACGCGATCCCCTGCATCTGTAGAATCATATCTTCCAGTCCGCTGCCTGGTTCCAGTAGAGCGGAAAAGAACGCATTTGCCAGAAAATGACGAAGAGGCATCTGAGAGAGCACCGATGCATTTCGAAATTTTTCCCAGGGTAGTTCAATATCGCAGATCAGTGAGCGTAGCTGCGGGAGAGCCCTTCGGAAAATTTCTGTGGACAGGATATGTATGAGGGAAGATTCCCAGGGGATTTTGAGCGGAAATATGGTTGGATGGCAAAAGTTCACGCGCCATTTGGACAAAATCCTGCATGACAGGAGACAGAAACTTGCTCTGATGCCACGCCAGATGAACGGTATTTTGAAAAGAAAAATCCGAAAAATAGATCCGGGAAATGGCACTGAGTCTCAGCTCAGCTCGATCATAGTGCTTGGAAGAATCGTGACGCCAAGCCCCAGGCGGACGGCTTCGAGAATGGCCTCTTGCGAGGTGCTTTCCCAGGCAGGGGTGACCTCACAGCCGGTCTGGCGGATGGCATTTTGAAATACTTCATAGGAGGTGCTGCCGACTTCGCGAAAGAGCAGCGGTTGTTTCATAAATGTATTGATGGAAACGGTTTTTCCTGCCATCGGGTGTCCCGGCGCGCAGATGGCGGTGTAGTGTTCCTGAAACAGGGGAGTCAGGGCAATCTGTTCGGAGTGGATGGTTCCGCCGACGATTGCAAGATCTAGCGCCCCATTTAAGAGCATGGCTTCCGTCTGTGCGGTCGTCTGTATATGGACCTGCGTGTGCACCTGGGATATGTCTCTTGAAATAGCTGCATGAAACGTGGCAGATAGGAAATCCCCACGTTGGTGCTGGCACCGATGCGGAGAACTCCGCTGATTCCGGAATTGGAAAATGCCAGTTCCATTTCATCGTACATCTGGATAAAATGACGTGCATAGTCGAGAAAACGCCGCCCTTCGCCGGTAATTCGCAGACGCTGGTTGATCCGGTCGAAAAATAATGTTCCGTAGTGTTCTTCGAGCTCCCGGACGGCGGTGCTGACGGTTGGCTGCGTCAGGTAGAGATTGCGTGCCGCCTGTGTAATGCTTCCGGCGGATGCTACTTCGATAAAAATTCGGAAATGCCGCAGTGTCATGAAAACTCCTTTCCTGAATGTTTCATAAGGAGTGGGAAACATTCGTATCTGTGTGTTTGTCCTACTTTTTGCCTGCCGTCAGAAAGGTTATTTTTGACGGCGCTGCTTTTATAGACGATCATAGATGTTTTGATAAGAACTATATATAAATTATAGTAATTTTAAAATGAATTGGCAAGTGTTATAATGGGCACAGAAAAAGGAATGTTGTTTTGCGTGAAGGAGAACTGGGAGAGACAAAAGATAAAATAGAAAAAGGGGGAATGGCAGATGAAACAGAAGCATCAACTGCTGGTTTTATTTTTAAAAACACTTTATATCAGCGCATTTACATTCGGAGGCGGTTTCGTCATTGTGACATTTATGAAGAAGTGTTTCGTGGATGAGCTTCACTGGATTGATGAACAGGAAATGCTTGATTTTACCGCACTGGCACAGTCCTGTCCGGGCGCGATTGCGGTAAATGGGGCAATTTTGGTTGGCTGGAAAGTATATGGGTTTGCCGGAATGGTGGTGGCAGTCATCGGAACGATTCTTCCGCCGATGGCGATTCTGGTGGTTTTATCCGTCTGTTACGCCGCGTTTGCGTCGAACGTCTGGGTGGCAGCAGCACTAGAGGGAATGCGAGTCGGCGTAGCGGCTGTGATTCTGGATGTTTCCTGTGGGCTGGGAGTGAATGTTCTGAAGGAAAAAAAGCTGTATTCAATTGCAATCATGATAATTGCGTTTCTGGCTGATTTTGTGCTGGATGTGAATGTATCTATATCATTGCGGCGGGTATTCTGGCGGGAACGATTCGATTTATCTGGATGAGAAAACGTGAGCAGACGGCCGGTGCGGTATAGAGAGGGAGAATAGATATGATCTATATACAATTATTTTTGAGCTTTCTGCAGATAGGGCTTTTCAGCGTGGGCGGCGGCTACGCGGCGATTCCACTGGTACAGAGCCTGATTGTGGAACGACAGGGATGGATCACGATGACGGAGTTTGCGAATCTTATCACGATCGCGGAAATGACGCCGGGACCGATTGCGGTCAATTCAGCAACCTTTGTCGGAATTCGGATAGCGGGACTTCCGGGGGCGTTGCGGCAACCTGGGGATGTATTTTCCCATCTTGTATCATTGTATCGGTATTGGCATACATATATCGGCGTTACCGTGGCGGCTCTGCGATGGGAAGTATTTTAGGCAGTCTTCGCCCAGCGGTAGTGGCGCTGATCGCGGGTGCCGGACTTTCGATGTTACTGGCAGCAGTTCTTCCAGAGGTAAATGGGGAGAGGATGATCCAGTGGGGCAGTCTGGTTCTTTTTTCGGCAGCTTTTATAGCGCTCCGCAAATGGAAACTGAACCCAATTCTTGTGATGTGGGTCTGCGGCGGCGTCAGCCTGGCAGTTAAATTGATTGAGAGGTAGTATAGGAATAGGTAATAGATATAAATGAGAGTGTAGATGGAGATTGAAAGCGGTATTTATGAATGGATGGAAATGGCATCGGATTCTTTTGATTCGATGCCATTTCTGGGATTAGGGGAAATAGATGCATAGACTTCAAATGGTTAGAATATTCTAAAAAATCACAACAAAATAAAAAGAATAACAAATATAGAAAAATCGTTGACAATCCTTGGAAACTCTGGTATCATAACATACGTCCTTGAGACAAGGGCAA
>NZ_QUGD01000047.1:0-4081 GCF_003478795.1 Clostridium sp. AF21-20LB
GATGAAGAAATGCGGGCTATGGTGTCCAGCGTTAAGGACAAGGGCGTGACCCAGCCCGCTATCGTCCGTCCCCGTGAGGATGGCGGCTATGAGATCGTGTCCGGCCACCGCCGCCAGAAAGCCAGCGAGCTTGCCGGATATGCGGATATGCCCTGTATCGTCCGAAACCTGACAGACGATGAAGCCATCACGCAGATGGTCGAGGATAATCTCAACCAGCGTGAAGAAATCCTCCCCAGTGAGCGGGCCAAAGCCTTGAAAATGCAGCTTGAGGCTATCAAGCACCAGGGCTCCCGCACTTCGGGCCAGATTGACCCGAAGGACGCAGGAAAACGCTCCAACGAAATTGTGGCCGAGCGTAATAAGATGGCGGTCAAACAGGTGCAGCGGTATATCCGGCTCAATGAGCTGGTTCCCGACTTGATGAAGCTGATGGATGAAAAAAAACTGGGCTTTACTACGGCGGTGGAGCTTTCCTATATCGGTAAGAAGAACCAGAACTATATCGCCGTTGCCATTGACAGCCAGCAGTCCTCGCCTTCACAGGCGCAGGCAAAGCGTATGCGGGAACTGGACGAAAAGAAGCTGCTCAACGGGGATGTGATCGACGGCATTATGATGGAGGACAAAAAGGAGGTAGACAAAGTGATTTTGACAGGTGCGGAACTGAGCAAGTATTTCGGCAAGGAAACTACGCCGAGGGAAATGAAGGACCAGATCATCAAGCTGCTGGACGACTGGAAGGGTCAGCAGAAGGAACACGAAAAACCGGAGAAGAAAACCGAACAGGAAAAGTAAGCTAAAACTTCGGGTCAGCATGGCCCGAGGATTGCGCTCTGCCCCGCGCCCCGAAGCTCTGGAGATATAAATGATTCCCCGTCGCCAGTTATTCCGTAGCATAGCCGGGAAAATCAGTCAAGGGCAGCGCCGCCGCAGGCGGTGCCAGAGGCACCCTTGACGGATTTCTCCCGGTTATGCTTTTTCCCGGTCAAGCGACGGGGATATAAATTCTCCAGAGCCGTTCCCCTTCCCGGGGGAAGGGGCGGAGGGATTGGGCGAACTCTTGCTTTTCCCTAAACCAAAACAGAAATGGAGGCTCAACCAATGAAACGACCTTTAGCGTACCTGACCGCCGCATGGAGCGGCGAGCCGGATGTTGATATGGAGCTGGCGGCTCACTACTGCCGCCTTGCTTATGAGGCGGGCTTTTCCCCGATCTGCCCGCTCTTGTACCTGCCGCTGTTTTTGAATGACAGCGTTCCCGAGGAACATAAGGCCGGGATTGATATGCGCCGGGATATGCTGCGGCGTTCTCATACCCTGATCGTCTGCGGCAGCGTTGTGGACGAGGATGTGAAAAACGATATTGCGGTTGCCGGACGGCTGGGCATTGCGGCGACAACGCTGGAAGGGGTGCTTGCCGTGAAGGGACACGGCACCCCGGGCCATGCCGGACATTAAGCTGGGGAGCCTTTTCGACGGGATCGGCGTGTTCCCTCTGGCTGCTTCCCGGTGCGGTATCCGTCCGGTCTGGGCCAGCGAGATTGAAAAAGCGCCCATCTCCATAACCAAAAGGCACTTTCCCGATATGGCGCATTTGGGAGATATTACGAAGGTGGACGGCGGGAAAATCCCGCCGGTCCATGTGATAACCTTCGGTTCCCCCTGTCAGAACCTTTCTCTGATCGGCAACCGCTCCGGCCTTGCCGGGGCAAAATCAAGCCTGTTCTATCAGGCGTTTCGTATCATACAGGAAATGAGGGATGCTACTGATAACCTATATCCAGCTATCGCTGTTTGGGAAAACGTCATGGGAGCGTTTTCTACAAATGACCGGATGGACTTTAGAGCCGTCCTATCCGCCTTCTCGGACACCGAAGTTCCAATGCCTCCTTCGGGAAGATGGGGAAATGCCGGAATGGTGCGAGGGGGAACGCCTGATGTGTGCTGGCGGCTCATGGACGCCCAGTATTGGGCAGGCACCCGAAGGCTGGCACGAAGGCAGCGGATTTTCGTCGTGGCGGATTTTGGAGGCAGACGTGCCGCAGACATACTATTTAAGCCCCGTCCAATGCTCCCACTTCCTCCGCCTTGCGGAGAGGGCGGGCGGGCCGCCGCCGAAGGAGATCGAACAGCTTCTTTTGAAACAGGGCGGCAGATACCAGTCATCCACCCCTTTCAGTGCTTCCGTATGCGGGGAGCGGCAAAAAGGCAGGAAGAAACGGCCTTCCGAAACAGCTTCGGATTACCAACTGACCCTTTTCCCACTCTTTTAGCCAGTGACGTGACGCCCTTCGCCTTCTGGTATGAGGGCGACCCGGAGGGCGGCTGTATCCGTTTTCTGACGGAAACGGAAAGCGAACGGCTGATGGGGCTGCCAGAGGGCTGGACAAAGTACGGGGCGGACGGCGTGGAGATCCGGCCTCTGCAACGCTACAAGGCGCTGGGGAACGCGATTGCCCTCCCTTGCGCCGATTACATTATGGCCGGGATCTATGAGGTGCTGGCTGACCGGGCCGGAAAGGAGGAATGAGCCCATGTTTGAAGCCTATATAACCAACACCGCCCTGTACCCCTTGATGGGGATTGAGGTAGGGACAACGGTACATTTCCCCACGACGACACAGGAGTTGCAGGCCGCCCTTGCCAAAATCGGGATAGACGGGAAACGGTACAGCGAAGTGTTCTTTACCAGCTTTGACAGCGATGTGCTGGGGCTCTACGATCATCTCTACGAATGTGAGAACATCGACGAGCTGAACGAGCTGGGCCACGCCCTGCTGGAAGTACGGGATAAGGGCGGACTGGAAACCTTTGAAGCCGCTCTTGTCTTGGGAAACCACACACGGAGCGTGAAGGATTTGATAAACCTGACGCAGAACCTTGACCTTTACCGCTTTTACCCGGATATTTCCGATGATGAAGGGCTGGGCCGCCTTTACGCCGACGAGCTTGGGACCATCGACATACCGGAGCACATTCAGAACTACTTCGATTATGAAGCATACGGGCGGGATGTGCGTATCAACGAGGGCGGCGTATTCGCTCCCGGTGGATATGTGTCGGCAGTCCCGGAGGGCTTCAAGGAGTATTACCACGGGCCGCAGGACATTCCGCCGGAACACCGGATATTTGCCTATCCTGAAAAGGCCGAACCTGTCCACTCCATTCTCGTTGCACTCAAACGGTTTCAAGAAGCCCCGCCCGCTCCGAAAAAGGACAAGGCGGGGCCTTCCCATGAAGAACGGTAGGACTTCGGGCCAGCATGGCCCGAAGCATGAAGGAGGTGCATACCATCAACTATTACCCTATCAATGAAGGAGCCGCCCGCCGGGCAAAGGAAATGAACAGCTTTTCCGACTACAAGGAAGGGAGCGCAACGGCGGAATACCGGGCAATGGTGGACAAGGCCGCCGCCATAGCGGAAAAGCAGAAATCCCGGGTGGCCCCCATGTACCATGAGAAGATCGACCATCTGTTAGACACCTACGCCCGCAAGCTGGCCGAAAACATGAACCAGGGCTTTGCCATTGACGCAAGGGTTCCCTCTGTGATGATCGCCGGACCTGCCAATTTCCCGGTGGGAAAGAAGGAAAAACAGAACCGGGCCCGGGACAGCAACATGGAGGAATGGCAGTATATTCAAGGGCTGCTGGATAAGATACGCAGTACCGGCATGGGCGGGATCAGCGCCGATGACCCGGCAGCGATTGAAAAGCTCCAGAAGAAGCTGGACGGGCTGGAACGCTCCCAGCTCATTATGAAGGAGGTCAACGCCTATTACCGCAAGCATGGCAAACTGGATGGCTGTGCGCTGCTGTCGCCGGACCAGATCGAAAAGCTGAAAGCAAGCATGGCGTCAAGCTGGCGGAGCGACCCGAGGCCCTTTGAAAGCTACCAGCTTACCAACAACAACGCGGAGATCCGCCGGGTAAAGGCCCGTATCGAACAGCTTTCCAAACAGGCACAGCAGGAATTTTCCGGCTGGGAGTTCGATGGGGGTCGTGTGGAAATGAACCGGGAGGACAACCGCTTGCAGGTGTTCTTTGACGGAAAGCCTGACGCGGACACCCGGGCCGAG
>NZ_QUGD01000048.1:0-2545 GCF_003478795.1 Clostridium sp. AF21-20LB
ACTTGTAATTCGGGTGCTTTTTCAAGTCATACTTCGGGGACAGGAAGGGCGGGAGCCCCCGAAGCTGCAAGATACATTTATCCCCGGGCATGGTGGTGATCTCGCTGGTAGTCATCAGCTCCCGGCCAAGCCGCTGCATATTCTGGCTGTAACTTTCAGACTGCCCCCGGCTCCGGCCTTCGGTCTGCATGGAGATGGTGGCCTTGCCCAGCCAGTTTTCCGAAATATCCTTTAGGGTGGAAGCCTCCCGGCCTCCGAGGAACACGATACTGTCCATGTTGCCCATGATGGTTTCAGAATGGTCCTTGTACAATGCCTTGCACTGGCTCATAGCCTGATAAAAGAGTGTCAGGCTGATCTCACGGGAACGGATGACAGCCACAATTTTCTCCAGCCCCGGCACCTGCCCGGTGTTGGCAGCCTCGTCCCACAGCACCCGCACATGGTAGGGCAGACGCCCGCCATAGGTATTGTCAGCCCGTTCACACAGAAGGTTGAACATCTGCGAAAAAGCGAGGGCAACCAAAAAGTTGTAGGTGGTGTCCGTGTCGCTGATAAGGAAGAACAGCGCTGATTTTTCATCCCCCAGCTTATCAAGCTCCAGTTCGTCATAGGACATGATCTCCCGAAGCTGGGGAATGTCAAAGGGGGCAAGTCTGGCTCCGCAGCTAATCAGTATGCTTTTAGCTGTCTTGCCGCTGGCCAGCTTGTATTTCTTATACTGTCTCACAGCGAAGTGCTGGGGACTGCGGCGTTCCAGCCCATCGAACATATAGTCAACCGCATTTTTGAAGGTTTCGTCATCTTCCCGGACTTCCATGCTGTTTATCATTTCCACCAGCGTATTCATGTTGCGTTCTTCCTCCGGCCCCTCAAAGACGATATAGGCCACAAGGGCGCAGTACAAAAGGGTTTCGGCTTTTGTCCAGAACTCGTCGCCCTCCTTGCCATCGCCTTTGGTATTGGCAATCAGGGCGGTAACGAATTTCAAAACATCGCTTTCCGTCTTGATATAGGCCAGCGGATTGTAGTGCATGGATTTGGAGAAGTCGATACTGTTGAACACCCGCACCCTGTATTTTTCCCTTTGCAGGAACCGCCCGCACTGGTCGAGGGTGCCGCCCTTCGGGTCTACCACCACATACGAGGAATGGGCTTGAAGGAGCTGCGGGGTCAGCCAGAACCTTGTCTTTCCCGAGCCGGACGAGCCGATGACACAGGCGTTTAGGTTCCGGGCATTGGCAGGTACCTTCGGACGGGTGTTCATGGTAAGGAACTCCGTCCCGGTTAAAATGACATTGTTCTGAAATTTAGGGTCTACAAACGGCTTTATATCCTCCTTTGTTCCAAAGCGGGCGGTGCCGTACTCCGCATCCCGCCGGAATTTTTTTGCCTTCCTGATCTTTGACTGTATCAGCAGATACATCCCAGCCGCACCGGCAAGGCCCACCAGCAGGTCAATACCGCCCAGCCCCGGCCAGTAGGTTTCAAAGGCTTTCGGGAAGGTGTCGAGCATCCCCATGAGCTTTGTCCCGAAGTCTGTGCCGGGTGCAGTCCGGTAGGCCGTCCCGATTTTGGAAAAAAACCAGAACACAAAGAGGTACGGCAGGTTGGGGAGCACATATTTTCTGATCTTGTCACTCAACGTCCGTCCTTCACCGCCTCTCTGGTCCGCTGCTTCTCCTTTGCCTGCGTCCTGATCTGCTCCGTGAATTTCCGAAGCTGGCCGAGGATAGAAGGCTTGTCCTGCTCTTTGTCCAGCACCTTTGCACTGTACTTCTGGAAGGCCGCCGTGATAGCGTCCGCCTGATTGGCTTTGAAAAACAGCAGGTAATGGCCGGGGCTCACTTTATGGAAAGCGTAGTCCACATGGAACTCCTTCGCGATCCGGTCAAAATCCTTCGGGGCTCCCACATAGGGCATGGCGCTTTTGCCGCCATAGTGGTTCATCAGCTTTTTCACACTCTGGCGTCCCTGTGGGGTCAGCGCCTTCCGGTGGTGCTTTTGCAGCGTCCGCACCACCTTCCCAAGAGCGGCAGCCAGCACTTTTCCCGTGAGCTTCGTTGTCCTGATCGAAAGGGCAACCGTTTTTTGGTTTACTTCTTCCTGCATAAAACCTCCTTTCCGTCGGGGTTCCCGCTATCCGGGAGGCCCCCGTACAATCTCGGCGAACAGAAAGCCTCGGGCCAATGTGGCCCGAGGCTTACCGCTCGGCATCCCTGCCGGACGGAGCTTTCTTTTCCGGCTCCGTCTGGACTTTTTCGCCCTGTTCCCGCATGGTCTGCAAGATAGAGGGCTTCTTTTGAAGCTGGGAGGCTTTTCGCCGGACAGCGGCTTGATACATTCCAGCCGGTCAGCCGCCCGGATGGCGTTGTCCGTGAGCTGCCTCTGCCATGCACCCACGCTGGGAGCCCAACGAAAGCCGCTGCTTTTCAGCTCGGCCCGGGTGTCCGCGTCAGGCTTTCCGTCAAAGAACACCTGCAAGCGGTTGTCCTCCCGGTTCATTTCCACACGACCCCCATCGAACTCCCAGCCGGAAAATTCC
>NZ_QUGD01000049.1:0-2409 GCF_003478795.1 Clostridium sp. AF21-20LB
CACGGAGCAGAACTGCAACATGATTGACGGCGTACCCAACAACACGCCCATCCAACCCACGCCCCCGGAGCTGGACGCAAAACCGCTGGATAAGGTAAAGGAACCCAAAGAGCGCCGGAAAGGCCGGGAGCTGGAACGCTGATGGAGAACCGCAAGCGGAATGTCCATCTGCACGTCATGGTAACACCGGACGAGCTGGCGGCCATCCATGAACGGATGGCTGAGGCGGGCATTTCCAACGCCGGGGCTTATGTACGGAAAATGGCTCTGAATGGGTATATCCTGCACATCGACCTTGCGCCCGTAAAAGAGCTGATCTCTCTGCAACGGCGCTGTTCCAACAATCTCAATCAGGTTGCCATACACGCACATACCTATGGCGTGTACTCGGAGGAAATCGACGGATTGAAGCGGGACTATGAAAAGCTGTGGGGCGAGGTGTCAAAGGTGCTGCGGGAGCTTTCCGAGCTGGTGGCAAAGTAAGACGAGGGCGGCAGGCTTCCGTTGCGGGGCTTGCCGCCCTGCTCTTTTTTTACCACTTCGGGCCAGTATGACCCAAAAGTTTGGGACAGGATTTACTAATCTTTCGCAACATTTATGTCCCCGGGCAGGCATGATAAAATAGAGGTAGAAAGGATAGATAAAGGAGGTTTTGAAGATGAAGATACTGCTGAAAATATTGGTTGCTCCATTTGCTTTAGCGTTGTCCCTTCTGGCGGCTCTGCTGGTGTTCCTATTTGATATTTGTGCCGTCCTGCTGACGATTGCCTCTGTGATCCTGACGGTGCTGGGTGTCGCTCTCTTTTTCACGCCGACGCCCATAGGCGGGATTGTATTTCTGTTTCTTGCCTTCCTTCTTTCGCCGTATGGACTGCAAGCGGCGGCGGGCTCCCTTCTTTGGGCGCTGGACGGAGGCAAATCCGCTCTGTACCGGTTTCTGGCAAGTTAAGCAGCCTCGGGCCATACTGGCCCGAAGTCGGGGCGGTCTGAATGGGCCGCCCCTTTCTCATGGAAAGGAGGAATGATTTTTGGCTACCACAACTTTGTTACAGCGCCATGCGGGCGAAGGCGAAACGATTGCTGAGGCTATCCGGGATTGTCTGGACTATGGCAAGGACCCGGAGAAAACAGAAAGCGGAAAGTATATCTCCGCTTATGAATGTGATCCGGCCACCGTGGCGGACGAGTTCCTTTTGGCAAAGGCCAGCTATGCCGCTATGACGGGCCGGGAACAGAAGAAAGAAAATAATGTGCTGTGCTATCAGATACGACAATCCTTCTATCCGGGCGAGATCACCCCGAAGGAGGCGAACCGTATCGGCTATGAGCTGGCTATGCGCTGGACAAAGGGGCGGCACGCTTTTATCGTTACCACGCACACCGATAAGCAGCACATCCATTGTCACATTTATTACAACTCCACCACCCTTGACTGCACCCGGAAATTCCGAAATTTTTGGGGCTCCAGCTTCGCCCTTCGGCGGCTCTCTGACAGGCTGTGCCTTGAAAACGGGCTGTCCATCGTGGAGAACCCGAAGCCCCGGAGCAAGGGCAAGTATCGGAACTATGGGGAGTGGCAGAAAGACCGGAAAGGGCCGCTTTCCTATCAGGACCGACTGCGCCTTGCTATTGATACTGCGCTGGCGGAACGCCCCGCTGATCTGGACGAATTTCTCAATTTGATGAAGCGGGCCGGGTATGAGGTCAAGACGGTTCGGGGCGGCGGTATCAGCTTCCGGCTGACCGGGCAGGGACAGGAACGCTTCACCCGTCTGCGTGCCTCCACGCTGGGGGACGGCTACGACTTGCAAGATGTTCTGTCCGCCATTGAGGGCAAAGAAAAACGCCCCGGGCACTCGGAGCGGAAAATCAGTCTGGCGGTGGATATTCAAGCGAAGCTGGCTGCCGGTAAGGGGCCGGGATATGAACGCTGGGCGAAGGTATTTAACATTAAGCAGATGGCCGCCGCTCTTGCCTATATACAGGACAATAACCTGACCGATTATGAGCAGTTAGCGAAGAAAGCCACCGAGGCGGCAGACCGTTTCCATGTTATTTCCGAACAGGTCAAGCAGACGGAACAGGCCATGAAAACCAATGCCGGGCTAAAGGCCGCAACGGTTCAGTATGCCAAAACCCGCCCAGTCTTTGAGCAGTATAAGGCGACGAAGTACAGCCGGAAATTCCTTGCGGAGCATGAGGCCGACCTTGAACTGTACCGGGCTGTACAAGCGGAAATGCGCTCTCTGCTGGGCGGGGCGAAGCTCCCTAAAATGGATGTGCTGAAGGAGGAAGGCCGCAAGCTCACAGCAAAGAAAAAACAGCTCTATGGAGAATACCAGAAGGCACGACGGGATATGCAGGAGATCGTCACAATCAAGGCGAACATTGACACTCTGATGGGCTACA